>NZ_JBLEBK010000002.1:0-52500 GCF_047263965.1 Bartonella propinqua
CAACCGATTCGACAATAAAACATCCCATCGAAGCACTGATGCTGTCCTCATAACCAAAGCTAACCTGTAGATCGCTTTTACTTTGGGGAATCTCTAAATCATTGCCACTATCATCAAATTCTGCCTCAAATGTATCACATTCATTCCCTACATGATCAACGATGGTGGCAGATAAAAGACGCTGGTAAAAAACCTCATGAACAGGTTTGTCACCCACTTTCACCACAATAAAAGGGCGTGTATACCTTAATCCCATAAGCGCCTCACCGTGCTTTTCTTCTCACGCGTTGTAAATTCAGGCAGGAGAACACGCAAACCTCGCGGCAAAAAATGACCATATTGGGCAATCCCTAGATTCGCTGATAAGGCGGCTTCTAAATACCCTTCTAAAGCTCCCACTTGAGCACGATCCCCTAGAACAGAAGCTGCATGCTCATAGCAAATCAGATCAAGGCTCATATCCTCTAGTTCTACAAGCAGATGTTTTTCAGGAATTTTCATTGATGAAGCACTAAAACCATCCACAATCCAATCAGCTAAATCTTCCTCTACCTGCTCCATTTTAGTTAGCTTTAACGCTCTCAAGAAAATTTTCTCACACGTAAAAAAATTGCTGAGCCATTTCCAAAAGCCACTCAAGTTTTGTTTCAAACCTTAGCCTTGAAACCCCTAAAAATTTTATAGAACTGGATAGTACAATTAAGGTAAACAATAGCAACTCTTTGCTGTACATTTAAAATCAATTGCAGCTAAAAAATAAAAAAAATTTTCACTAAGTTAAACGATGCAGCTTCTCATTCAAAACCCAAAAGTCTCAATAAAAACTCTGATATACCAGCGAGTATAGGAAAGAAAAATAGAAGAAAAAGCTTGCATTATTTATATTGGATAATAAGCACTATTACTTAACGAATACTGCTACACAACATCAAAAATACTACAATAACGATTTCTCTCAGCAAATCTACATTGATCAAATTTTTTAATATCAGAAAAAATGAGAAAATTCATCTTGCAAAGATAGAAGCCTAAAACAGAAAAAACTTCACTCTTTTCTGTAACATCTATCATACCCTTTCTTCTTTATGAGAAATAGGCTCGATACTCGCTTCAAAAAACATCTTTGTATAATCATGTTGTGCATGCAAGTTACGTAAATCATCATTACTGAGCTCTTCAAGAATAACTCCCTTATGCATAATGCCAACACGTTCACATATATGAGCAATAACGGGAAGATCATGGGATACCATCAAATAGGTTAATTTCTTTTTTTCCCGCAATGATTTCAACAAATTCAAAATTTCAGCTTGTACCGACACATCTAATGCAGATGTTGGTTCATCTAGCAACAAAACCTCTGGTTCAATAATCAAAGCCCGTGCTAAAGCAATTCGCTGACGCTGCCCTCCAGATAACTCATGTGGGTAACGATAAAGAAATGAAGAATCTAAACCAACAGCATCTAAAACATTGTATACACGCTCTTTTCGATTATCCATACCGTGAATTGCAAGCGATTCTGAAAGAACGGTATGCACCATTTTTCTTGGATGAAGCGAAGCATAGGGATCTTGAAACACTATTTGAATACGACGTAAAAAAGCTTTGCTTTTTTTCTCTAATACTTTTTTTCCATCAAAAATGAAGTCTCCATTATAATGCGAAATAAGCCCTACTAATGCATTCAAAATAGTCGATTTTCCACACCCTGACTCGCCGATTAAACCATAAGCCTCACCGCGCTTAATATGGAAATTGACATCTTTAACAACTTTTATTGTCTTGTGCCCACGTCCAAAAGTGACAGATAAATTGGAAACATCAATGATATTTTCACAATTAGTCATGGTACACTCCTTCAACACCATTAACAATCGTTGGACCATGTAGCCAATCGGGATCTCGCTCAGGAACAGCCAAAACATCAACTGGTTTATCAAGCCGTGGCAAACTATTTAATAAAGCCTTGGTATAAGGATGACACGCACGCGATAAATCGCACGCAGGCAATTCTTCTAATATGCGACCAGCATACATCACCAGAACACGATCACAAAAATCAGCAATCATATTCAAATCATGACTAATAAAAATAAGCCCCATTCCCGATTTTGTTACAAGTTCATCTAATACCGACAAAACCTGAGACCTCACAGTAACATCAAGTGCAGAAGTTGGCTCATCTGCAATAATCAAATCAGGTTTAGGAATAAGCATCATAGCAATCATAACCCGCTGCCCCATGCCTCCTGATATTTCATGAGGAAATAATCGCATAACATGCTCAGGATTGCGAATATGAACAGATTCTAACATAGAAACTGTTTTTTCCCACGCCACCACTTTTGAAACACGATAGTGTGTACGATAAGCTTCCATGATCTGATCCCCAATTCGCACTAGCGGATTAAGCGAATATTTGGGATCCTGTAAAATCATTGAAATGCGCTTCCCACGAATAGTCCGCATCTGTGTTTCACTCGCAGTCAGTAAATTGACATCATCAAAGTGCATTTTTTTAGCTTTAACGATTGCTGCTTTTGGGCTCAGCTTTAGTATTGCCCGTCCAGTCATTGACTTTCCAGACCCAGATTCGCCAACAATTCCAATTTTTTCCTTTCCTACGGAAAAACTAACGCCGCGCACAACTTCTGCAATGCCGCGCATTGTTGGAAAAGAAATACGTAAATTTTCTATATCTAATAATTTTTTATCCATTGCGCGGATCCAATATATCACGAAGCCCATCACCTAAAAGGTTAAAAGCAAGACTTGCAAATACTATTGCACAACCTGGCATCGCTGCTAACCACCAACTTGTCATCATAAATTCACGACCTGTCGAAAGCATTACTCCCCATTCAGGACTTGGAAGCTGGGCACCTAACCCCAAAAAACCAAGACCAGCAGCTGTCAAAACAATTCCAGACATATTCAATGTTAACCGTATAACTACTGAAGGAATACACATCGGTGCAATGTGAAATAAAATAATTCGCCAAGATGATGCACCTTGCAGATGGATTGCGGCAACATAATCAGAAGAGCGTATGGTCAAAGTTTCTGCACGCGCTAAACGTGCTATCGGTGGCCACGCTGCAATTGAAATCGCAATAGCTGCATTCTCAATACCTGGTCCCAAAGCCGCTGAAAAAGCAAATGCTAAAATTAAACCTGGAAAAGCCAAAAAAATATCAACAATGCGCATAAGGACAATATCAACCCACCCCCCTATATAGCCAGATACAGTCCCAACAATCAGCCCTATAGGCCCGACAATAATTGTGGTGAGAAATACTATATAAAGGGTGATACGCGCACCAAAAACTAGTCGACTAAAAATATCACGCCCTAATTCATCTGTCCCTAAATAATGCAACATAGATGGCGGCTGCAATCGGTGTGCAAGATCATTGCTCACAAAATCATGGGTAGCAATCCAAGGAGCAAAAATAGCACATAAGATAATAATAAAAATAATAATCAAACCAAACACAGCCGAAAAATTATGAGAAAATTTGATCGCTGCGTGATAAATTTTTTGCGCATTTGCTTGAACTATTGAGCGCGGAACAGATTCATTTAACCAACTGCGCAAAGAAAATGCCGATTGTGATTCATGATGATTAATTATTGTCATATTCAACGTGTCCTCGGATCAAAAATGCGATAAAGTAAATCAGAAAATAAATTAATGACGATAAAAATACAGCCTACAAACAAAGTACAGCCTACAACTGCATTCATATCCCCTGCCAAAAGAGCATTCGTCATATAACGCCCAAAACCAGGCCACGCAAAAATTGTCTCTGTTAATACAGCACCTTCTAATAAAAAAGCATATGAAAGCGCAACAACGGTAATAATCTGAACAGCTGCATTGCGAAAAGCATGACACCAAACTGTCCGCATCCAAGATAATCCCTTAACACGTGCAGTAATAATATATTCCTGATTAAGTTGCTCAATCATAAACCCACGAGTCATACGGCTAATATAAGCCATAGCACCAGAAGCTAAAATTAAAGCAGGCATAATAATATGCCCAAAAGCATTACCAAAAGCTTCCCACTGCCCTTGTCGCGCAGTATCCCAAAGGAAAAATCCTGTTCTGGCTTCAAAAGAATATTCATAAATAAAATCAATTCGCCCTGGACCACCAATCCAGCCAAGCTTAGCGTAAAATATCAATAACGCCATCAATCCAAGCCAAAAAGTCGGTGTTGAGTAACTAAGGAGTGTAAAAATACGAACAAAGTAATCGATAAATGAATCACGATACATTGCTGCAAAGACACCAAGCGGAATACCAAGACTTGTGGCAATAATGACCGCAACTGTTGCAAGCTCTAATGTTGCAGGAAATACGCGCATAATATCTTTTGAGACAGGACGCCCCGAAGTTAAAGCATCTCCAAAATCAAACAAAAATATATCATGAAGATAATTCCAATATTGAACAATCAGCGGCTTATCAAGACCCAACTTATAAAACATTGCATCATAAGCTTCTTGACTAATATTATCACCGAGAATAGCAAGAACAGGATCTAAAGGAAGAAGGTGACCAATAAAAAAAGTGATGGTCACCAAACCAAGCAAAGTAATAAATACTGAAATCAGCAACTTAAATACTTTGCAAAAAAAAGCCCATAAATGCAAACTTTTCTGCTTTGATGATACTACTCCATTGGCTTCTGGCAATGATAAAGTCATATTGGTAAAATCCTACACACTTATAAAACGTGAGTGCGACGCTTTTCCCCCGCCACACAGTAAAATAAATTACACTCAAGCACTCTACACAATTTTATTCATGTGACTGTGCATATTTTTCTACATCATTGTAGTAAATTCTAAAACTATTCCAGACCCAATTTTTTACTGTAGGTGCCATACCAACAGTATAATATGTCTGAAATAAGTAAACCATAGGACCATGCTCAAGAACATAACGCTGTAAAGCACGATATTGCTCGATACGCTTTTTTTGATCTGGCTCAAACAATGCATCCATTACCATTTTATTAGCATTTTCATCATAATAACCAGCACGCCAAGCCAAATACATACTGTGCTTTTTTGTAAATGTTGGATCAGGATTCAAAACACTATTTAAGGAAACAGGATGCCCGTCAGGGTCAGAGCTTCCCCACCTCATAATTGCAGTATCATAATTCCCACTACGGACATGATTCAACAATTGATTTTGTGCCATTCTTTCAATTATAAGCTCAACACCAATTTTACGTGCATTCTCTTGAATAGACTGCGCAACAGGTGACATGTAGGGAAGGCTTCCAACCAAAAGATTCGCCTTAAAACCTTTAGGATAACCAGCTTCACTTATTAACTGCTTGGCTTTTTCTAAATCTAACTTAAACGGCTGTCCTTCTTTTTCATCTAAAGCCCCTGGAATACCCAATGGCATATAACTTGCACGTGGGATAGCAACACCCTTTAAAACAGTTTTGCCAAGATTTTCGTAATCAACCAGATAACGAAGTGCCAATCTTACTTTTTCATGAGAAAAAACTGCATTTTTGTTATTCAACGATAAGTAAACAGACTGTGGTCGTAAAACACGGCTAACTTTTACAGGACCCTCTTGTTGTTCAATTCCTAAAATATCTTCTGAAGAAAGATCACGCGCTATATCTACATCACCTTTTTCCAAAAGCAATCTCTGGCTTGCAGATTCAGCGACATGCTGTATTACAATTTGTTGTATTTTTGGCGCTTCTCCCCAATAATGTTGAGCCGCCTCTAATATAACTTTCTCCCCTGGATTCCAACGCACCAATTTATAAGGACCAACACAAGCCGAATGCGTAGCCAAATATTTATTGCCCATATCACCATTAACACTATTGGCTTCAACGGTCTTGCGATCAAGCAAAGCTGAAGCATAAGACTGTCCAATCACAGTCAATATAAGTTGGACAGGATAAGGCTTATCCAATTTCAATTGTAGAGTTTTGTCATCCAAAGCTTGAATACTTGTTTCAATATTATCTTTGGTAAACCCATAATTTATCAAAGACTGAGCATAATTAAATCCTAATTTAACAATACGGCGCATCGACCAAGCAAGATCTTGCGCCGTTGCTACCCTTCCATCATCAAATTTTAAATCATCCCGAAGGTGAAAAACAATTCTTTTGCCACCATCCAAAACATCCCAAGACTGAGCCATCGCAGGACGAATTTTCGTAGCATCAGATTTATCATACTGCACTAACGCACTACACATGTTCATCAATAATTCACTCGTCACAATCTCAAGAGATTGCGCTGGATCAAAACTGCTAATTGAATCAATATTCCACGCCATCACCAATACATTTTTAAGTGACGGACTAGAAGCCGACGCCATGGATCCATTCAGAAAACTCATCACTCCCAACAAAATACAAAACTTCTTTAACGCGCTTTTCTTTTTCATTTTATTCACCACTTTGCATTCCATTTTATCTTTTAGACAATTTATAAACGAAGCATTTCTGATTTTTCTATTTCACCTTTCAACAGCACAATAAATTTTTTTACCTAACCTTCATAAAGCATATTCTCAAGCGTTAATTTACAAATTAAGATATATATCCCATAACACAACAAACATCTTTCAAATATGATTTCTCATAATTATAAAATATAGACTGCATCCACCACAAACTGCTTTTATTCATGTGACTGTGCGTATTTTTCTACATCATTGTAGTAAATCCTAAAACTATTCCAGACCCAATTTTTTACTGCAGGTGCCATACCAACGGTATAATATGTCTGAAATAAGTAAACCATAGGACCATGCTCAAACATGTAATGCTGTAAAGCACGATATCGCTCGATACGCTTTTTTTGATCTGACTCAAACAATGCATCCATCACCATTTTATTAGCATTTTCATCATAATAGCCAGAACGCGAAGCCCCATATATACTGTGCTTTTTTTTAGATGCTGCTCTAGGACTAAAAACACTATTTAAGGAAACAGGATGTCCATCAAGTTCGTAACTCCCCCACCTCATAATTGCAGTATCATAATTTCCACTACGAACATGACTCAACAATTGATTTTGTGCCATTCTTTCAATTATAAGCTCAACACCAATTTTACGTGCATTCTCTTGAATAGACTGCGCAACAGGTGACATGTAGGGAAGGCTGCCAACCAAAAGATTCACCTTAAAACCGTTAGGATAACCAGCTTCACTTATTAACTGCTTGGCTTTTTCTAAATCTAACTTAAACGGCTGTCCTTCTTTTTCATCTAAAGCCCCTGGAATACCCAATGGCATATAACTTGCACGTGGGATAGCAACACCCTTTAAAACAGTTTTGCCAAGATTTTCGTAATCAACCAGATAACGAAGTGCCAATCTTACTTTTTCATGAGAAAAAACTGCATTTTTGTTATTCAACGATAAGTAAACAGACTGTGGTCGTAAAACACGGCTAACTTTTACAGGACCCTCTTGTTGTTCAATTCCTAAAATATCTTCTGAAGAAAGATCACGCGCTATATCTACATCACCTTTTTCCAAAAGCAATCTCTGGCTTGCAGATTCAGCGACATGCTGTATTACAATTTGTTGTATTTTTGGCGCTTCTCCCCAATAATGTTGAGCCGCCTCTAATATAACTTTCTCCCCTGGATTCCAACGCACCAATTTATAAGGACCAACACAAGCCGAATGCGTAGCCAAATATTTATTGCCCATATCACCATTAACACTATTGGCTTCAACGGTCTTGCGATCAAGCAAAGCTGAAGAATAGGATTGCCCAATCATAGTCAATATAAGCTGGACAGGATAAGGCTTATCCAATTTCAATTGTAGAGTTTTGTCATCCAAAGCTTGAATACTTGTTTCAATATTATCTTTGGTAAACCCATAATCAGTCAAAAACCGAGCATAGCTAAATCCTAATTTAACAATACGGCGCATCGACCAAGCAAGATCTTGCGCCGTTGCCATCCTTCCATCATTAAACTTTAAATCATCCCGAAGGTGAAAAACAATTCTTTTGCCATTATCCAAAACATCCCAAGACTGAGCCATCGCAGGACGAATTTTTGCAGATGCAGATTTATCATATTCCACTAACGCACTGCACATATTCAGCAATAATTCACTCGTCACACTCTCAAGAGATTGCGCTGGATCAAAACTGCTAATTGAATCAATATTCCACGCCATCACTAATACATCTTTAAACGACAGACTAGACGCCGATGCCATGGATCCATTCAGAAAACTCATCACTCCCAATAAAATAAAAAACTTCTTTAACGCGTTTTTCTTTTGCATTTTACCCCCCACTTTTACATTCTACTTCATCTTTTAGACAATTTATAAACGAAGCATTTCTTTATAAACGCCACATTTCTGATTTTCCTATTTCACTTTTCAACAACACAATAAATTTTTCTACCTAACCTTCATAAAACATACTCTTAAGCGTTAATTTACAAATTGAAATATACACCCTATAATACCGCAGAAACCTCTCACAATATAACTTTCTTATAATTGTAAATATTGATTACCCTGAATTATTAGTTTGCATCTTAAATACGCTTATAAGTTAAATACTAATGCCCCTCTGCAATTTATATCTTAAACGGTTTAAAATCACATTTCATGCAGAGGCATTAGTTATGTCACAATTACGATTCACCTTATATTACAGCATTTAATATATGTTTATTTCTCAATTGCACTATAAAAAATGCGAGGTGCATTATTCCAAACCCATTTTTTGATAACAGGTGACATAGCTACAACACTATATTTTTGAAAAATAAAAGCATATGGTCCTTTTTGCATAAGCTCACGCTGCAAATCAGCATATATTTCTGCCCGCTTTTGAGGATTTTTTTCGAATAATGCTTCCTCAACTTTTTGATTCATATTTGCATCAAAATATCCCTTCTGCCAACTTGGATAAGCTGTATTTTTAGCTTCCAACCGATTATCAGGGTTGTAAATAAGGCGTAAAGCCATTGTATGAGGATCTGCAGAATCATTATTCCAACCGACAAAAACAGTATCAAAAGTACGTGCATAAATTTTTGAAAATAATTGCGCACCTCCTAAGCGTTCAATTTTCAAACGCACCCCCACTTTTGCTGCATTATCTTGGATAGACTGCATAATCGGCAAATTAAGAGAGGATGCTCCTACCATAATATCTGCCTCAAAGCCATCTGGATAACCTGCCTCAGTTAAAAGTTGCTTCGCTTTTTGAAAATCAACTTTGAAAGGCTGCCCTTCTTTTTCATCCAAAGCACCCAAAGTACCAAGAGGAAGAAAGCTTGCACGTGGAATAGCAATCCCTTTAAGGGTTGTCTTTGCAAGACCTTCATAATCAATAAGATAGCGCATCGCTAAACGCACTTTTTCATTAGCAAAAATAGGATTCATCATGTTGAACCCCCAATACATCATGGACGGCACCAACACTCTCTCAACCTTAATATCTGTTGTTGCTTGAAGATCTGCTAAATCCTCAGGCGTCAAATTACGTGCAACATCAATATCGTGTTTTTGCAACAATAAGCGTTGCGTTCCCGATTCCGCAACATGGCGAATGAAAATTCGCTTCATCTTAGGCGCCTGCCCCCAATAATTAGAGCTTGCACGCAATAAAATGGCTTCTCCAGGACGCCAACTTTCTAACTGATAAGGTCCCACACAAGCAATATGACTTGCTAAATATCGATTTCCCAGATCACCATTGTGTTCATTTTTCATAATGGTTTCACGATCAAGCAAAGCAGTGGCACGGCTGACAATAACATTATTAAAAAGGAGCTCTTCCGGATAAGACTTATCAAATTTTATTATCACGGTTTTCTCATCTGGCGCTTGAAAAGCAGAATCAACTGTTTCGGCAGTGATACCATAATCACTAAATATCGCAGCATTAGCCATGTTTAATTTGACAACCCGCTTCATACTCCAAACAAGATCATTGGCATTAGCAGAACGACCATCGTTAAACTTCAAGTCATCACGTAAATGAAAAGTAAATGTTGTACTATGTTCATCACTTGCAACATCCCAACTTTTTGCCAAAGACGGCACCACTTTTGCTGCATCATCTCGAGAAGCACTAACCAAATTATCACAAACATTGAGAATAATTTCATCTGGTATAACTTCATTAATTTGTGCAGGATCAAATGTACTGATTGCATCAATATCCCAAGCCATTACAAGCGTATCAACAGGCGTTTTCGCTGGAACTTGTTGCAAAAATACCCCCATAGCAACCAGAGCAGAAACAAAAGAACTACTCCCTTTCAATATCTTTCTTTTCAAATTCATAAACTTTTCCCTTTATATAACATATATATTAATTAACTCTTCTGAAATGATACAAAAAAATTATAACCACAAAGACCGAATAAAGACGATTTAATATATACAGTCGTTTCTTTTTAATTCACTGACTTGCATCTCAATTAAATCATAAAAAGTAAGCATCCACCTTCACAGCTCACCAGCTCACATTTACATCACAACACTTCTTTACACGCGACAATAAGCCGCATTTTCTTCTCAAGCCGACCACTAAATATTGTAAGCAATGTGTAAAATCCGTATGAAGATTCACAAGTACACCATCTTATCCTTTTACACTGTATTAAAAATGATTGCGCCCCTCAGATATCCAATTCCAAAACACATATCCATCCTTACTGCATTATAGTGGCTGAATTGAACAATCGATACAGCGAAAAATACCGCTACCAAAACACCAGCTTCAGTAAAAAAACTCTTTAATTTTTTGAAAGCTATGCGTAAAAAAAGTTCTTTTTTACCTACAATACCAAACTATTTGGCAATAATAAAATTCGCATAAAAAACATCAACTTATCTTAGAGTCATTTTTTCAAGGATATCATTACCAAAAAGAGAGTGCATAACCCAAACGCACTTCTTTTATTGATTAAGAATAAAATTTACCATACAAATCCCCTCAAAGTATCACAGACTATAAATTTTTCTCAATTTCAATGTTCACACTGCTTCGCATCTTCACATCAGCAAAAAATCCGCGCTAAAAACCACAAACCGCACCAACACCCTTTTTCAACGGTAAATGCTCGCAATTTCATTTAAGCAATACAATGAATAAAAACCTGTCTAATCTTAAACATTTTTTCTAAAAAACTAGAAACTCACACAAAAAAAGACCTATCCTGAAAGGAAAAACTATCAGATAATACAGCTTCACACAAGTATCCTAAGTAATTTAATATTAGTTTTTCATATGACAATTTATCTGTATTTTGTTCACGAGTATTTGATAATTGTACACCATACAAACTATAATCAATAATTATGCATTCAGTAAAAATTTTACCAAATATATTTCATTACATTTCAAGAAACATTACAACGCGCAATTGCTCCATTACAGCTATTGTACAACTAACTAAGAGGCAGATATTACTCAAAATTAACAAACTAACACGCACCTGCGACGATTTTAGAAACCGTTTTTGAAAAAGCATGGACTGATTTTTCTCTAAATTTTCCTGAGGTTACATTATTGTATCTATTAACAACAGCTGTACATTGTCCTTTCACGCCCTCAAACAATTACCAAATGACAAAAAGCAAATAAGCTGCCAAAAAACTATTCTATGTTCTTTTATTATCTCATTTAAACAATATAGTTTCACCTATCATAAAAAACTTTGCGAATTTAACGACAAAAGCATCCTTCAAGATGATCATTAACAATTCCTATTGCCTGCATAAAAGCGTAACAAATTGTGGGACCGACAAATGTCCAGCCACGTTTTTTTAAATCTGCCGCAAGACGGATAGAAGTAGGCGTGATAGGATTATCCCGCAATATTTGAAAATTTACTTTTTCATAACGCTCAAATTGCGGTGGCTGAAAAGACCAAAAATAGTGAGACAAACTACCCCACTCTGCAACAATTTTCTGCGCTTTGAAAGCGTTATTAACCACTGACCGAATTTTTCCCTGATGACGAATAATATTTTTATCAAGCATTAATGTTTTGATCTTTTCTTCATCATAACAAGCAATCTTTTCGAAATCGAAAGAGTCAAAAGCTTGGCGAAAATGAGAAATTTTTTTTAAAATTGTCAGCCAAGAAAGCCCCGCCTGAAAACCTTCAAGACAAATTTTTTCAAATAAACGATAATCATCAAAAACAGGTTTTCCCCATTCATCATCATGATAAGCACAATAAAGCGGGTCAGTTCCTGCCCATGAACAACGAACTTTTCCATCCGCCCCCATAAGAAGCCCTTCATCGAGCATTGAATTTATCGTATCAAAAGAGCGTTCCTTGATCATCTTGTCTTGACTTTATTCGTTTAGATTTTGAAGACCTCTTGAGAACATGCTCATGTGTTGAAACACCAATTTCACCGTCAAAAAATCGTAAATTTATGGAGCCTGTTTCAGGAATCTGCACCAACCGCTTAATAGGTTTATTATCTTGCCCCAGAGCCAAAACAAAACCACGTTCTAAAATATTTTGATATGAAGTGCTTCTTAAAATCCTGAATGCTATCTCCATCCGAGCGCGTTGTTTTTCAACATTGTGCAAAAAAGCACGACAAAGACGTGCAGTATATTGCGTTATACTGCGTTGTGCTTTTTCAGTATTTAGTAAACGCGACGAGAGTCGTACATCAAGTGCATGAAAATGCAAACGTTTTTTCTCGTAACTTACACAAAAAGCACGCTGTAATCGACTTAAAGTTTCACTAAAACTACGCCGAGGTAAAACAAAAAGTTGGTTGGCATTCGGAAGCCTTTGCACAACTGCATATAATTTTTGTTGATGAAAATCAAATTTCAATAAACGCGGCGAAAAACGTAAATTAGCTGTATGAAAATAAAAACGTTTTTTTTCGTAGCTCACACAAAAAGCACGCTGTAATCGACTTGAAATTTCATCAAAACTACGCCGAGATAAAGAAAAAAGCTGATCGGCAGTCGGAAGACCTCGCACAACTGCACGCAACCTTTGTTGATAAAAATCAAAATAACGCACCAATCCCTTACGCAAACGCGCACCAAGCGATGCCACTTGCACTTCAAGATCAAGCTTAACGGGAACTGCCCGTTCTGCCGCTCCCGTAGGAGTTGGAGCGCGCCAATCAGCGACATAATCAATCAAAGTCCAGTCCGTCTCATGCCCAACAGCAGAAATAACAGGAAGAGAAGAAGCAGAAACAGCACGAACAACGGCTTCATCATTAAACCCCCACAAATCTTCTAAACTTCCTCCTCCTCGCGCAACAATAATGACATCAGGCTTAGGAACAACGCCTTCTAAAGGCAACGCATTAAAACCTTCAATAGCAGCAGCCACTTCCTGACCACTTGTTTCTCCCTGAACCCGTACGGGCCAAACCAAAATATGCAACGGAAAACGATCTGATATACGATGAATAATATCGCGAATAACAGCACCTGTTGGTGATGTCACAACACCTATAATTTTGGGCATATAAGGCAAAGGTTTCTTCTTTGCTTCATCAAATAAGCCTTCATCGGCAAGTTTTTTTTTGCGATTTTCTAGCAGTGCCATCAAAGCACCAACCCCCGTTGGCTCAAGAGCCTCAATGATAATTTGATACTTTGATGACCCAGAAAAAGTCGTAAGCTTTCCCACAGCAACCACTTCCATTCCTTCTTCAGGAGGAAATTTGAGATTGCCCATAACACCACGCCAAATAACAGCCTCTAACCGCGCCTTATCATCTTTTAAGGCAAAATAAGCGTGACCTGAAGCATGTGGACCACGATAACCTGATATTTCTCCACGCACCCGCACATAACCAAATTTTTCTTCAACAACGCGCTTTAAAGCACCCGCTATTTCAGAAACACTAAATTCCACTACATTCGTAGCTACTGTTTTTTCGACAAACAAATTTACCATTTTTCCAATTCACGGATGTTAAGATATTCAATTTTGATATTTACACAAACATGTATTCATCAAAATGAATAACACTTCAATAAAATAGAATGTCTCAAATAAGATTCTATACACAACATATTATTTGTTGCTATTGAGAAATTCTCAACGTACTAAAAAATCCTTCCCCTTTCACGAAAAGTGCTAACAAAACGTGAACACACTTAAAAAACGAGCACAAATGCTCCCTCCGTCTTACAGAAAAGTAAATGCACAAAAAAAGCAAAAACATCGCCTTTCTTTTATTTTCTTTTATAGTAGCGATAATATTTTCTATTACGCAATTGAAATGTAATATACGCACGAGATATACTAAAAAATAACCTATCCCTCTATTATTTCTTGTCGACATTATGGCAAATTTTTTAGAATAAATACTTCACGATAATACGCAAACAATCCGTAAAGTTTTTTAAATATTTATGGAAAGGTAGGATTGATAACTTTTACAAACTTTTTTCATATGAGCATAATGGGAACAATTATTGCTGTGCCTGTTTTTCTTTTTCACGCATTTTCTGCGCAAAATAAATATCTTAGAACTTCCCCTTGCTAATCTTTTCGAAAAATCAAACGGCATAAAAAGCCTGTACTAATAGCCACAAGTACTGCAATAATACCATACAAAAAACTGTACTTGTGAGCCCCATAGAAAATCGTATAAGCAATATGCGCTTTAACTATTTCGAGTGTAGTGCTTGCACTATCAATAAATTTTCCATCACGAAAAAGATAAGCATGCACTTGATAATGCCCAACAGGAATGTTTGCTGGTAACTGAAAATACGCTGTAAAGAGTGAACCAGAGCCAAAATGAACACCCCCGACTTCTTCATTATAAAGTTTTTTAGCTTTTTGCAATTTTATAAGCTCATTGCGAAAAGTTTGTATTTTTGCTGGGTCTTTTTCATTTGTCTGCAGCAAAAAATAAGATAACCCCAACTTCAAGCGTTTATAATTTTCCGCACTGGTAATATCATCGATTTCGCGCGTTGTTACCATTGAATAAAAGGAGGGAACATTTTCAAAAATGAGGGAACCTGAATTAACCCAAACTCCAGCATTCCGTTTCTTTTCTCGCATCACCATAGGTCGTGTTTGTCCTTCCAAGACCACAACAATATCATAGCGTTTTTGTCGAGAATATAGCGGATCAATATTTTCCAAAACTCCAGCAATATAAAGATCACGACCATCGAAATGTGCATCAACTGTGATCGTATTTGTTGTGACAATAATCTGAATCGCTTCACAATCAACCGATGCAACTTCTCCACCCACATCCGCCCACGTAGAAAAAGGAAGCACACAAAACCAGCTCGCGATTATGCATAAAGAGAATAATTTACCCATTTTTATCTCATAAAAGTAGCTAGAGAGAAAAGGTTATCAGGGCGTATAAATAATTGAAAAGCGAGACGCATACACACAATCAACACCAAAAATGCAAGCGCCATACGCAGTTGTTCAGCCTTTAATTTTCGTCCAGCACGTATTCCGTATTGCACACCAATACTGCCTCCAAGCATCAACAAGAAAGCCAAAACAATATCAACAGACTGATGACTCACACTTTGTAAAATTGTTGTAAAAGAAGAAACAAATGTAATCTGAAAAAGTGAAGTTCCAATCACTACACTGGTTGGAACACGTAAAAGATAAACCAGTGCTGGCACAGTGAAAAACCCTCCACCAATTCCCATAATAGAAGAAAGCAACCCGACAATTAAACCAATTCCTAAAACTGGAATAATGCTTACATATATCATCGATGTCCGAAAACGCGTTTTAAATGGCAATTTATGAATCCAATTATGCCGACCAGCAAGACGAATATGGATTTTTTGTGCTTTGCGCTGTCGCATCATATCACACCAGCTCTCAATAATCATCAAACTTCCAACACTCCCAAGTAGAATCACATAAAGAAGTGAAATAATGAGATCCAGTTGCCCCAATTCTTTTAAAATTGAAAAAATTTGAATTCCGATTAAAGAACCAATCCCCCCTCCAATCGTTAAAAGAATACCAAGTTTAATATCAAGAGTACGTCTTCTAAAGTGTGCAATCGCCCCCGTCACAGATGATGCAATCATCTGATTAGCCCCCGTTCCAACAGCAATAGCAGGAGGAATATTATAGAAGATTAATAAAGGTGTTATTAAAAAACCACCACCAATCCCAAAAAGACCTGAAAAAAAACCTGCCACCACTCCCATACCAATCAAAATCAGCATGTTAAGCGACATTTCAGCAATTGGTAAATAAATACTCACTTACAGAACCTTCAATATAATTTGAGGTTTGTTTGGATAGTTTTAAGCTCTTTTTTAATAACCTTTGTTGTGTTTTTAAAAAGAACAGCTTTAGATTTTACATATCCCGTCGAAAAATCATGAATTGTGTAAATATACCCCTCATATTCACTGATCTAATAGCAACATCACAAATTAAAAAAACGAGCTCCTCTCAAAAAGCTATAGGAACATAACGTTATCGCTACTATAAATGCAATAATTAAAAAACAAATAAGTAATTTTTTAACAGGATAACGTAAAAAAAATCTCTCCTTCAAAGGCTCCGCTTTTAAAGAGGAATCACACTGACTATCTTCAACGCAACCTCCAGATATTTGAATATTTGATGTAGAATGCACGATAAGCCCTTCAGCTTCTTTTAAAGGAGGCTTCATGACGTCTGTTGGTAAAGAACTTCCCCCACCTTGTTGGAATGCATTTCCAACATTTGTTTGGGTTTGATCCATAGTTTTTTGTTCCGAAAAACTTGGCGCTTCTTGACACGAAAAGCTAGCTTGGCTTTCCATATGAGCAAGATGGTGCACTATAGAATCAAGCGACTTTGAACGAGAAACACGTCGTGTCGTCATTGCAGTTTCTTGCGAACTT
The DNA here is from genome assembly GCF_047263965.1 of Bartonella propinqua. Classification (NCBI taxonomy): domain Bacteria; kingdom Pseudomonadati; phylum Pseudomonadota; class Alphaproteobacteria; order Hyphomicrobiales; family Bartonellaceae; genus Bartonella; species Bartonella propinqua. Next base: position 16,901 of record NZ_JBLEBK010000002.1, read on the forward strand.
TTCTTTTCGCTACGCAAGTCACTATGCAAATTTTGAATAAGAATTTTAATCTGCCCCAAATGCTCAAAAAGCTCTTTTTCTCTTTTACTGCGCATAGAGTGCTCAGCCAAAATTGCTCGGCTAATATCATCCAAATAAGATTTAAAACTATCTTCCACGGGATCTGATGATATCAAATGATGAGGTGAAGACTTCATCTGCATTTGTGCATGAACAGAGCGTAAATTTGTAGCAATATCCGACATTGTCATTGCAGCACGCGCATTCACTGCCTTCTTTTGCTTAACAGCAAAAGAAGAAAATTTGTCGTGTGAAACTTGATTTATAATATGACTTTTCGTACTCAAAAACGCTACCCCTCATTTATCTTCTTCAAAGAATCGCACAAATGAGTAAGAAGTGTGCATTATTTTAGTAAATAGAGCTTTAAAAATTACCAGAAGCACTTAAAATAATAATTTTGATGTCTCTATTCTCAATATTTGAATTGAAAAACAACTATTTTGCTTTTCACTATTTTACCGTTACCATGGAATACGCATCATAGCCATAGAGTCTGAGCACGTGGAACTAAAAAAGAATATTCCCATTTTGTTATTCATATATTTATACCATTTTTAGCACCTCTTATTTCAAGTTCCTTTTCATGAAACTGTTGCACAAACTATGATGAATATGTTCAATTTTTGAAGTCGATACCCGATCACATTTTGTACTTTTTATGTAAACGAAGAAAACAATTACTGAGAAATAAAGCAGCGAAAATATAAATATGCACAATAGGTTAATGATAAAAAATACAAATAAATGTAAGAAAGCTTACATAATTAAAAACGAATTATAAAAGAAATTCAGTTCTAAACGATTTGGTTTCTGAGCATTATTATTATAAACTCGTGACCGTATAAACAAAGAGGATCATTATGAAGGTAATTGTCGCTGTCAAACGTGTTGTTGATTATAACATCAAAATACGCGTCAAACCTGATAGCACAGGTGTTGATCTATCCCATGTAAAAATGTCTATGAACCCTTTTGACGAAATCGCCGTGGAAGAGGCAGTTCGCCAGAAGGAATCTGGAAAAATTTCAGAAGTTGTTCTTGTTTCAATTGGACCAGAAGCTGCACAAGAAACTTTACGAACTGGACTTGCAATGGGTGCTGACCGAGCCATCCTTGTAACAACTGAGGAAACACTCGAACCCTTAGCAATTGCTAAGATTCTCAAACGAATTATTCATGAAGAAAAACCAGATATGGTCTTTTTGGGCAAGCAAGCCATTGATGATGACAGCAACCAAACTGGGCAAATGCTGGCTGCCCTTCTTGGTTGGGGACAAGCAACTTTTGCCTCATCTCTCCACATAGAAAATGGATACGCAACTGTCACCCGCGAAGTCGATAACGGTACACAAACTATTTGCCTCCCCTTTCCTATAGTTATGACTGCTGATCTGCGATTAAACGAGCCACGTTATACTTCTCTCCCCAATATTATGAAAGCGAAAAAGAAACCCATTGAACAAAAAACACTTGCTGATCTGGGTGTAGACACGCGAGCACGCTTAACAGTCCTTAGCGTTGAAGAACCACAACCCCGTCAATCTGGTATTAAAATGACTAATGTAGCAGAGCTTGTCAGTGCACTAAAACAAACAAAGCGCATTTAATATTCAAAAGTAAACTGGTTAAAAGCAACAATGTATAAAAGGGCAAAAATTTATGGCAATTCTTTTATTGGCTGAACACAATACAGAAGAAACTGCAAAAGCACTCACTGCCGCTCGAGAAATCAGCGATAATATTGATATTTTGGTTTGTGGCACAAAGGTTCAAACACTTGCCGAAAACACTGCTCGTCTGGCTGGTGTACGGCAAGTCCTTATTGCTGAAGCCGATTATCTAGCGAATCAATTAGCTGAACCTGTAGCAGATACGATCGTTCAACGAGCAAATGATTACGATGTGATCATGGCTGCTTCTACCAACATGGGCAAAAATATAATGCCACGCGTGGCTGCTCTTCTTGATGTTATGCAAATTTCAGATATCATCTCCATTGTCGCACCTCATACCTTTAAACGACCAATTTATGCAGGAAATGCTATTGAAACTGTCCGCAGCAATGATCTTAAAAAAATTATAACCGTACGCACAGCCTGCTTCACGCCAGCTCCCTCCCAAAACGATGCAGCTCCCATCAAAACAATAACGCCAGCTCCCAATCCAAACCTTTCTTCTTTCATTAAAGAAGAAACCAGTAAAAGCGATTGTCCTCATATTGCTTCAGCACGTGTTATTGTATCTGGCGGGCGCGGTCTTGGTTCGCAGGAGCAATTTATGGCGCTCCTTCTCCCCCTTGCTAATAAACTAGAAGCTGCCTTAGGCGCTAGCCGAGCAGCTGTTGATGCAGGCTATGCACCTAATGATTGGCAAATTGGACAAACAGGAAAAGTCGTCGCTCCTGAACTCTATATTGCCGTTGGCATTTCTGGTGCAATTCAACATTTAGCTGGAATAATGGACGCACAAGTTATTGTAGCCATTAATAAGGATGAAGAAGCCCCCATTATGCAAATTGCTGACTACGCCCTTGTCGGCGACCTTCATCAAATTATTCCTGAATTGGAGAAAGCTTTATAAACCATGAATGCGTCTCTGCATCACCAACGCGAAAGCATGGAATTTGACATAGTAATTGTGGGAGCAGGGCCTGCGGGACTTTCTGCAGCAATCCGCCTAAAACAGATTAATCCTGAACTTTCTATCACAATCGTTGAAAAAGGTACCCAAGTCGGTGCGCACATTCTGTCTGGTGCAGTTATTGATCCCATTGGTATTGACACACTCTTTCCAAAATGGAGAAATGAGCACAATCACCCTTTCAAAACACTTGTCACTAATGATCAATTTTTTTTTCTGAAGCAAAAATCTGCCACAATATTTCCCAATATTTTTCGCCCAAAAATCTTATCAAATGATGGTTGCTACATTGTTTCACTCGGAGATGTATGCCGTTGGCTAAGTAAAAAAGCCGAAGCGCTCGGCGTTGAAATTTATCCCGGTTTTGCCGTATCGCATACTATCCAAAATGATAATGGAGCTATCATTGGTGTTCTTACAGGTGATATGGGTCTTGACAAAGATGGAACCCCTAGAAAAAATTATATGCCTGGGATGGCATTATTGGCTAAATATACTCTGATTGCCGAAGGAGCACGCGGCTCAATTGCGAAACAACTGATACAAAAATTTGATCTCAGCAAAGATCGTGAACCCCAGAAATTTGGTCTTGGTCTCAAAGAACTCTGGGAAGTTAATCCTAAAAAACACAGGCTTGGCTTAGTTCAACATTTTACTGGCTGGCCATTAGATAATAACACTGGCGGTGGAGGTTTTCTTTATCATCAAGAAAATAATTTAATTTCTGTCGGCTTTGTAGTGCATTTAGATTATCAAAATCCTTATCTCTCTCCCTTTGAAGAGTTTCAACGTTTTAAAACACACCCAAAACTCTATGAGATCTTCAAAGGCGCAAAACGCCTTTCCTATGGCGCACGTGTTATCAGCGAAGGTGGCTGGCAATCTGTACCAAAACTCACCTTTCCTGGTGGAGCACTTATCGGCTGTGCTGCTGGATTTGTTAATGTCCCCCGTATTAAAGGATCACATAATGCGATCTTATCAGGCATATTGGCAGCCGATAAAATTGCTATAGCTCTTGCTCAAGGGCGCGCTCATGATGAAGTGAAAGAAATCGAAGAACATTGGCGAAAAGGTCCCATTGGCAAAGATCTTTATAAAGTGCGCAATGCTAAACCACTCTGGGCAAAATACGGCACAAAATATGGAATGACACTCGCAGGCTTTGATATATGGTGGCAACAGCTGTTCGGGTTTTCCCTATTTAAAACACTTCCACACAAAAAAGCGGATTACGCGTGTCTTGAACCAGCAGAAAAATTCCAACCCATTGCTTATCCAAAACCCGATGGTATTGTAACCTTTGATCGCCTTTCCAGTGTTGCGCTCTCTAATACGCATCACGAAGAAACGCAACCTTGTCATTTAAAAATAGCCTCACTAGAAAAGCAAAAAAACTCTGAATACGCAATCTATGGGGGACCTTCTGCGCGCTATTGCCCTGCCGCTGTCTACGAATGGCTAAACCATGATAACCATGAAGCTTATGTTATTAACGCTTCAAACTGCATCCATTGTAAAACATGCGACATCAAAGATCCCAACCAAAATATCAACTGGACCTGCCCACAAGGAAATGAAGGACCTATTTATCCAAATATGTAATGATTGTTCATTTCGCTAAAGTTGGAAGCTATAAAATGCAATCAATGACAAAATTTTCTCTTAACTCAAAATTTTACCTTACTCCATTGATGCAAATAAAACGCACTTTTAGACCATCCCCATAACACGCCATAATACAATGTCTCAATTCGCGCGTTCAACCTTTTTCACTAAGAAAATGTATAACATGTTCTTATTAAATAACTTTTTTATCAAAGATCAAAAATATTTTAACCACTTTGACGCGCTATAGCAAAATCCCAAATATGAACTTCTCTTACTATTGAACATACTCAACAGACAATTTTGTATTCATGTAACTAGGTTAATATTCCATTCACTCGGATGAGAAAAGAAATATTGAGCAAACATTTTAATTTGTAAGTGAAGCATTCATCTTCTGCAAAGTTGTCTCAAGAGCCGTTATTAAAGCACTTCTTCCACCTTGGCGAGAAAAACAGTTTGATAAAAATTCATTTGTTCCTCCCTTCGTTGAAAATTCTTTCTCAAGCAATGCAAAATCGAGAGATGCAGAACCATCAGTCGCTATAATTTTGCGCATTTCATCCGTAAGGTTTCCAAACATCATCGCAAGAAACTCTGCCGACTGCTGTTTCTTTAACCCCTGTGCGACAAACCATTGATGTGCTGTTTCTATAAAATTAAAATAAACCCCCATTAATGAACCCGCAGTCATGAACAGGTTAAACTGATCTTCCGCATCCAACACCACTGTACCGCCCAAAGCATCAAATAAAGTACGTAAAAATGGATGGTCAGGATAAATTGGCGTTAAATTTTTGCATTCTGCGACAAAAGGAAGCGGAACAGCACGATAAACTTTATGATTGACCCACTCTTCAACCTCTGCTGCTTTTGCCATAGCAAGCACAGAAACAACAAGCTGTTCTGGACGAAAACGAAGAGAACGCAAAACCTCTTCTGCAATTTGATTGGGCAAACAAAGAAAAACACAATCACTCATATCCAGCAACGCTTGGTTATTTTCAGCAATTGTCACCTTAGCATAACTGCGCGAAAGACGCTCTGCTATTTGCGCATTACGTGGCGAAACAATAATTGAAGGAACATCAAAAGTGCTGTTCATTAAGCCATCCACCATTGAAGCACTGATTTTACCGGTTCCTAAAAAGCCAATTTTCATTTCTTTTTCTCACTTTCATAAGATAATTTTAAATGGAATCCCATCAGCGTTTCACTCATTTTAACTAACGTAAATGCTAATTGAAGAAGCAACACATAATACAGCAAGAATAATCAATCCCAAATAGATTTTAGGCTTATCAAAAAGAACTGCAAAAGCAGAAAACCAACCAACAATAGCTGCCGTTAATGCAAACAAAAAACCTGACTTATTCATGAGTACAATATGCACTGCCATAAGACCACCAATAACCAGCGCTCCAAAAACAATCAACAAGCCAGTTGCAAATTTTTCATAATCGTCCATCTCTCCCTCCTCATAGCGCTTGAATTGTTACTCACTTTTTCATTCACAAGCACATAAAAATGAATTTTTACCTATCATAGTCTAAACAATTGTAGAAATCTTCATTTGTCAGACATAAAAAACGCTGGAATATGATGCGGAAAACGCCACGGCAAAACTGCAATCAAATCAAAACGCACACATAAAAGAGAACGATCTCTTTGCCGTGCTAACCAAATATCTGCTGCTGCTTCAATGCGCCTCTCATTCATCCGAGAAACCGCAGCCATTGCTTCAACCAATGTTGAACGTGCTTTTACCTCAACGATCAAAACAAGATTTCCACGCCGTGCAATTAAATCGATCTCACCGCACTTTGTTTTAAAACGAATTTCAGCAATGTGAAATCCTTTAAAACGCAACCACCAAGCTGCCCATTTTTCCGCACGAACACCTCGATAAAAAGATTTTTGTCTGCACTCTTTTTGCTGCCCGCGTTCTTCTTGCTTAATTTTATTCATCTTTTAAAAAAGTCAACCGTTGAAAGAGTTCTTGCTTTTTTAAGCCAGTTTTTTTAGCAACCATTGCTGCCACTTTAGCAGCAGAATGCACGCGTGCCAAATCTAATAACATTTCATCAATCTCTTGATCGCTCATCACTTCCAAAGAGGGAAGCCCTGCACCAACAAGCACAACAATTTCTCCACGAATATGTGCCTGTTCCCTATAGTTTTCAAATAAAGTACCTAAATTAGAAACATTTACTGTTTCAAATTTTTTTGTTAATTCGCGACATATTGCAGCAGGTCGATCAGCTGAAAAAATAGAAATCATATCTTGTAAAGTCTCGATAAGACGATGAGGCGATTCATAAAAAATCAAAGTCGCAGGAATAGTTTTTAATTGTTCTAATCGCTTTTGACGTTGTGATTTGCGCGCACTCAAAAAACCTGCAAAGAAAAAACTATCCGTGGGAAGCCCCGTTGCCACTAAAGCGGCTAAAAGAGCTGATGCACCAGGGATCGGAACAATTTTGTAACCAGCTTCGCGTGCCTGTTCAACCAACTTAAAACCAGGATCAGAAATAAGCGGTGTCCCAGCATCTGAAACAAGCGCCACGGTTTTGTTTTCTGCCAAAGCCGCTAATAACCGTGCCCCTGATTTTTGTGCATTATGTTCATGATAAAGAAATGTTTTTTTTTGAATACCGTAGCGTTCTAACAAAATGCGCGTCACCCGCGTATCCTCACACGCTAAAATATCAACTCCTGCAAGCACTTGCAAAGCACGAAGAGTTATATCTGCAAGATTCCCAATAGGCGTTGCCACCAAATAAAGCGCTGATTCTATAACGGGTGCAGAATAAGCATGAGCGCCTATGAAATATGCTTTTTCACTCATACCCTTCTTTCATCATCACATACCTCTTCTCCCTAAGGTCTCACTAATATCTTTATCCGTGACCATCTGCCATTTCTACCAAAATTTTTTTTGTCGCTGCCACAGGATCAATTGCTTGAACAATTGGTCGTGCCACAACAAGATGACTTGCTCCAGCATCTAATGCTTTTTTTGGTGTCATAACCCGTTTTTGATCATCATTATCGCTTCCCAAAGGACGAATCCCTGGTGTAACCAATGCCATATCAGCTCCAATAACTTTCCGCAAAGCCTGTGCTTCCAGAGCCGAAGCAACAATCCCACCCATTCCTATATCTCGCGCTTGTTCAGCCCTTTTAAGAACTAAATTTTTCAGATTCTCTCTATAGCCTGCATTTTCCAAATCAGCATCATCCATCGATGTCAAAACCGTCACCCCAAGCAAACATAAATCGCTCCCCTTAGCAACAGCAACAGCTGTTTGCATTGTTTTTGGATAAGCGTGAATCGTCAGCATCGAAACGCCTAATTTAACAATATTCTCCACAGCTTTTGCAACAGTGTGATCAATATCCAGCAATTTCATATCGAGAAACACTTTTTTTCGCGTCTGAACGAGATCTTTAACTAATTCTATTCCACCAGCAAAAATTAACTGATAGCCTATTTTATAAAAACAGACATTATCGCCCAATTGCATGATCAATTTTTCTGCTTGTTGCACATTTGGAACATCTAGCCCAACAATAAGACGCTCATGTATTGAAGTTTCCATAAAAAACCCTTTTTTCCTTTAATGTTCTTTATATTTCAAATGGCTAGATTTTAGAAAACCTTTTTAAAAAAACACAAATTTAACAAAAACTATTTTTTATTTTATCAATGATTGTACGATAAAGCTTGGCATGCTCCCCATCAGGCTTAGCAACAAAGATTGGCACACCATCATCTGAAGAAGAGCGTAAAACTGCATCAAGCGGCACTTCTGCCAAAAAAGGAACAGCTCGGCGTTCCGCTTCTGTGCGTGTACCGCCATAGCCAAAAATATCGTATCGCTTTTGCGTATCAGGAGCAATAAAATAACTCATATTCTCAATAAGCCCTAAGATAGGAACACCAACTTTCATAAACATTTCTATCGCTTTACGTGCATCAACCAAGGCAAGATCCTGTGGAGTAGAAACGATCAACGCCCCCGTCAAAGGGACTTGCTGAGCAAGCGTTAATTGCGCATCTCCTGTCCCTGGTGGCATATCAACCACCAAAACATCAAGAGGCTTCCATAAAACATCTCTTAACAATTGCGTTACAGCTGCCATCACCATAGGACCACGCCATACTACTGGCTTTTCTTCCTCAACCAAAAATCCCATCGACATCAATTTAAGACCGAATTTTTCAAGTGGTTGAAGTTTTTTCCCATCACTTAATTGTGGTTTTTGATGAACAAGTCCTGTCAAACGTGGTAAAGATGGACCATAAATATCAGCATCCATCAAACCCGTCTTGAACCCAAAATCTTGCAAAGCTAAAGCAATATTTATTGCCATTGTAGACTTGCCAACGCCCCCCTTTCCAGAAGCAACCGCAATTACATGCTGCACACCTTCTATCGGCATTTTCGCAGGCAATAAATTTGCTTTACGTTTTTGTGTAGAAAAAACTGCATCGTTACGTGCTTGAAGAGGAACCTTCGATTTTTTTTCCGCCGTAAGTGTAACAATAACAGACTCAACCCCATCCATAGCGCACACCATTTTTTCAGCACAACAGCGCAACGCTTCCCACTCCTGCACACGACCATCAGGGACTGTAATGGAAAAGAAAACCTTACCATTAGCAATTAATATTTCTGAAAGAAGCCCCAGCGATACAATATCGCTTTCAAAATCTGGTCCTTTAATTTTACGTAACTCTTTGCGAATAGCCTCGCTTGTGATAGGCTCCACACTCTTTCCTCTCTGTACAAATGCTAGAGAACTTAGCAATTTAGCAATAAAGGCGAAAACACTTATTGCTTATCCCTTGAAGATTTTCCACTTTATGAGAGTTATAAAGTGTTAATAGCTTATACCTTATCCCTTTCAAAACATGAAGCCAACCTCAAATAAAAACTTTGCGTGAAAAATCTGTTACGAACCCCTAAAAGGCACGCTTTGTTATACAATCAAGCTTTACAGATGGCTCTTATAAGCACCTCCAAAACCCAAAGTTGAGCAAATTTTTCATATTGAAATATAGAACCAGCGCATACACAGGATAATATCTTTCATAATTGTACAATAATCATTATGCAATGATCTGCTTTCTGTAACTTTCCTTAATGCCTTTGCTAATGCCTTTGCTATTGATTTGTAGTACAAAAAAATAACTGTAAGCTGAATCACTGTAACCACTCATTATTTTCCTGAAACTCTAAAGTATTACAGACGAAAATAAACATTCGTTATGGAACCTTGCTGCATTTTTTCAAGGAATAGAAAGATAATCTAAGATTGACTTTTTTTGTGTTTTTCCTTATGGATTAGCAATTATTTAATGAAAGTAAGATTGTTCATCTAGTGCATAACTGCCCATGAATTAAGAAGGGCCGCACACTGCGGTATTAAAAAATGAAACGTACTTACAACCCCTCTAAACTCGTCCGTAAACGCCGCCATGGATTTCGTGCACGCATGGCAACAGCTGGTGGACGTAAAGTTATTGCAGCTCGGCGCACCCGTGGACGTAAGCGATTATCTGCTTAACCATTACATTTTTACAACAGGTTGAATATTGTTCATTTTTGCTTGTTGTAAAGCTTTCGTTGTGAACCTCTGATGCCTGCTTTTGCAGGCATTTAGTGAAATTGCGAAATATTCTTTATGAAAAAAAAACACCCCTGCCGCATTCGTAAAAGAGCAGATTTTTTAGCTGTACGCACAGGAGAAAAGCGACGCGGTCCTTTGTTTTTGCTTGAAGTTAAATCTCGTGAACAAATAGCAGAAGTAAAGCGTCCCCTTGTTGCACGTGTGGGTTTTACCGTCACACGCAAAAACGGTAATGCAGTTAAACGCAATCGTATAAAAAGGCGCCTGCGTGAAGCAGTGAGAGTTGGTTTAGCAAACGATATGGAAGCAGGAACAGATTACGTCATTGTAGCACATCGAGATGTGCTCCATGCCCCTTTTACATCTTTAATTAACGAATTAAGCCGACGGATAAAGTCGAAAACAAAATGCCAACAACGACAGCAGAGTAATACGAATGGAATATAACCGCAATTTTTTTATCGCTATTGGATTGTCTTTTGTAGTGCTCATCGCGTGGCATTTTCTTTATGTTGTCCCTAAACAAGCCGAATTGCAACAACAACAAATCATTGCGCAGCAATTGTCAAAACAACAATCTGCATCTACCACTGACAAAACAGATTTTTCTGATGATGCACTAGCCCATAGATCAGCATCTGAAATCAATTACCCCATGACTCCTGAAATGCGAAAAGCTGCATTGGCAACAACAAACCGTATCCCAATCAAAACTGGTGGACTTGAAGGCTCCATTAATCTTGTTGGCGCACAATTTGATGACCTTTTGCTCAAAAAATATCGCCTAACAGTAGATAAAGAATCGCCAGAAATTGCTTTGTTGAATCCTAAAGGATTTTCCACAACCTATCTTGCAGAATTTGGCTTTGCAAGCTTATCTTTACCAGCAGAAGCGTTGCCACAAACTAAAACACAATGGCAAATAGAGGGAGAAAATGTAACGCTGACTCCTTCAACACCTGTTACTTTAATCTACAATAATGGACAAGGGCAAATCTTCCGTCGCACCATTTCGGTTGATGACCATTACATGTTTACCATTGAAGATTCTATTAGTAATGAAAGTAATGAGCCTATATATCTTTCGTCTTATGCTCGCGTTGCACGTGCAGCTCCCCCAGAAGATACAAATGCAACCTATTTACTCCATGAAGGCATGATAGGTATTGTGGGTGATTCACTCAAAACGGAAAAGTACAAAACCTTAGCAGAGCTTAATCCAAATCCTGATAATGGCAAAAAAAGTATGACTTTTCCTAAAGTTACGGGAGGTTGGATCGGTATTACTGATAAATATTGGGCTGTTGCAGTTATTCCTTCACAGGATAAAGAATATACAAGCCGCTTTATTTATTTTGATCACTTAAATACCCACTATCAGTCTGACCTGCATACTGCGCCTTTAACTGTTGCGCCCCATGAAACAAAAACCGTTACAAACCGTCTCTTTGCTGGTGCAAAACAAGTTGAAATTATTAATTACTATCAAAACGAGCTAAATATTAAGAAGTTTGCTCTTTTAATTGATTGGGGTTGGTTTGATTTTATCACAAAGCCGATGTTTTCTCTCATTGACATTCTTTATAAGCAAACAGGTAATTTTGGTGTTGCCATTCTTCTTGTCACAGTACTCTTGAAAACACTTCTATTCCCGCTTGCAAATAAATCTTATAAATCTATGGCGCGTATGAAGCTTCTGCAACCGATGTTACAGGAAATTAAAGAAAAGTATCCAGATGATCGGACAAAACAACAACAAGCAATCGTAGAATTATATAAAACTCAAAACATCAATCCTCTTGCAGGATGTTGGCCAATGTTGGTTCAATTTCCAATATTCTTTGCTCTTTATAAGGTTTTGTATATCACCATTGAAATGCGGCATGCCCCTTTCTTTGGTTGGATTCAAGATTTGGCAGCACCTGACCCAACTTCTCTTTTTAATTTGTTTGGTCTTTTACCTTATACAGTTCCGGCATTTCTCATGCTTGGTGCATGGCCTTTTATCATGGGAATCACAATGTTTTTACAAATGCGTATGAACCCAGCACCCCAAGACCAAACACAAGCCCTTATCGTCACGTGGATGCCCGTTGTCTTTACCTTTATGCTAGCTTCTTTCCCTGTTGGTCTTGTTATTTACTGGGCATGGAATAACGTATTGTCGATGATTCAGCAAAGTATCATGATGAAACGCCAAGGTGTCAAAATTGAACTTTTTAATAATCTCAAAGCTATGTGGCAAAAATCACCCAAAAAAGAAGTGCATGAATGACAAAGAGTTTTTCTTTTTCTGGAATTTTTTCTCGCAATTGGATTTTTATTCGTGGTGTGCCTACAATACACTTTCTTCCCCCTGAGGGACCACCAGAAATTGCATTCGCAGGACGTTCTAATGTTGGAAAATCATCCCTAATCAACGCACTAGTTCAGAAAAAAGGCTTAGCACGCACCTCAAATACACCAGGACGCACGCAAGAACTTAATTATTTTGTACCCGACGGTTTCAGTGGAGAACGAGGAGACCTTCCCCCTATGGCGCTCGTAGATATGCCAGGATATGGTTTCGCTGAAGCTCCAAAAAATTTGGTCAAAGCATGGACACATCTGGTTTTTAGCTATTTACGGGGGCGTACAACACTGAAACGTGTGTATGTCTTGATTGATTCACGTCACGGAATTAAAAAAAATGATGCCGATGTTCTAGACCTTCTTGATAAAGCAGCTGTTTCTTATCAAATTGTCTTAACAAAAAGTGATAAAATAAAATCAAATGAACTTGAAAAATTAGTAGCAATTACAAAAACAAAGCTTCTTAAACATCCAGCAGCCTATCCTGAACTTCTCGTAACATCTGCAGAAAAAGCATTCGGCTTAGAAGAATTGCGCGCTGCCATTTTGCAGGCAGTCACACAATAAACGTATCTTGTCGTTAATATATTATTAAGTATGATTGCTGACAGCTGCTAATGATCTTGTACTTCCAACAAAGCACCTTTATAAAAATTCTTATTATTTTAACAAACCCGTCAACTTCATTTTGATAGCGTAGACTATGCTGACACTTTTTCATTCGCCCCTCTCTTCTGCCTCTCGCTTCATACGCCTTATTCTCGGAGAATATAATATAACCACTCAACTGATTGAAGAACATGAATGGGCAAGAAGACACGAATTTCTTGCACTCAATCCAGCTGGAAACGTTCCCGTTCTTCTTGCAGAACACGAAACTCCATTATCAGGAGCTACCGTTATTTCCGAATATTTAGATGAAACACGTGGAAGTTTGCAGCAAAGAAATAAATTTTTTCCAGAAAACCCTTTAGATCGTGCTGAAGTACGCCGTCTTAATGACTGGTTTTTAAATAAATTTGAAAATGAAGCTATCCGCCATATTGTTCGAGAACGAATCTATAAGCGTGAAATGCCGATAGCCATTGGTGGCGGTGCTCCAGATTCGCAAATTTTACGCAATGCACGCGCGAATATTCTCCCTCATATGAACTATCTTAATTGGCTCTGCGCATCCCGTGACTGGTTAGTCAATTCTGCATTATCCTATGCAGATTTAGCAGCAGCAGCTTCTATTTCTGTCCTTGATTTTCTCGGGGAAATTGACTGGGAACAATCTCCCGCAGCTAAAGATTGGTATATGCGGATTAAATCGCGACCTTCTTTTCGCCCTCTTTTAACAGATCGTGTTCGAGGTATTGCAGCAAGCACTCACTATGCTGACCTTGATTTCTGAAGAATTCTTCCAGATAAAAATGAAAGCAATATTTCATGGATAATATACCCCTAATACGCTTAATCTCAAGGCATGACATGTTCCATACATGACTATTCATATCACTTTTTCAAACATACGTTTAAAAAGCTTTTTGAGCAGCATTTATATTATTTTCTATAATGGTGATGACAACTGTAGCTCTTCACAAATTTGTATAAACAAGCAATGCGTTTAAAGAAGCAAAATCTTTTTTCTCATATACAGAACTGTTGGAAAGAAAAAGAGAATTTGCTTATACTCAAAGAGTAAAGTGCCATAAGGAGAAAAATATGCGCCTTACAGTTGTTGGTGGAAATGGAAGAATGGGACGCGAGTTAATCGCAGCGATTCAGCGTAGAAAAGACGTAGAGCTTTGTAGTGTATTGGTACGCAAGGAATCTCCTTTTGTAGGAAAAGATGCAAGTATATTAATTGGCTCAGATATCATCGGCATTCGCATCACCGATGATCCAGAGAACGCCTTTTCTAACACAGAAGGTATTTTAGATTTTTCTCAGCCACAAACCAGCGTTCTCTATGCCAACAATGCCTCTCAAAAAGGTTTGGTTCATATTATTGGAACAACAGGATTTAGTAAAAAAGAAGAAGAGAAAATTGCAGATTTTGCGCAATATACAACTATCGTTAAATCTGGAAATATGAGTCTGGGAATTAATCTTTTGGCTAACCTCGTAAAGAAAGCAGCCAAAGCATTAGAACCTGATGATTTTGATATTGAGATTTATGAGATGCATCACTCTAGCAAAGTTGATGCTCCTTCTGGAACAGCTTTTCTTCTTGGAAATGCCGCAGCCGAAGGTCGCAATGTTATGCTCAAAGATGTCAGCGTTAGCGGACGCGACGGCTATACAGGAAAGCGTAAAAAAGGCACTATTGGCTTTGCCTGTTCACGAGGTGGAACAGTCATTGGCGATCACAGTGTTACTTTTGCTGGCTCAAATGAGCGCATTGTTCTTTCACACTCCGCGCAAGAACGCTCTATTTTTGCCAATGGCGCATTAAAAGCAGCTTTATGGGCAAAGAAACAAAAAAATGGTCTTTATTCAATGCTCGATGTTTTAGGATTGAGTGATGAATCCTAAACATCCAATAACCGACGCAGGAAACTCATAAATGGGACGCACACTTGTATTAATTCGTCATGGACAAAGTGAATGGAATGTCAAAAATCTTTTTACTGGCTGGAAAGACCCAGACCTGACGGAAAAAGGTCACACAGAAGCAATAACCGCTGGAAAGAAACTCAAAGCAGCTGGTTTAAAATTTGATATCGCTTATACATCCGCCTTACAGCGCGCGCAAAAAACAGCTCAGCATATTTTAGAGCAAATGGGACAAGCAGATTTGCAATTGATAAAAAATTCAGCATTAAATGAGCGTGATTATGGTGATTTATCTGGTCTGAATAAAGATGAAGTGCGTCAACAATGGGGACAAGAACAAGTACAAATATGGCGCCGTTCTTATGCTATCGCACCACCTAATGGAGAAAGCTTACGTGATACTGGTGCACGCGTTTGGCCTTATTATCTTTACCATATCCAACCTTATATTTTGCGATCTCAAACTGTTTTGGTCACAGCACATGGTAACTCTCTTCGTGCTCTTATTATGGCACTTGAGGGTCTAAACGGTGAAGAAATTATATCTCAAGAATTAGCAACTGGCATTCCTATTATTTACACATTCAATTCTGACTCAACGATTTTATCAAAGAAAATCGTATCATCTTAAATCTTTAAAATCGTAATAGGCACAAAGAGTCTTATTTCATACTTCTCTATGAAAGAATGAATTTACAATTTTATTGACAGAGTTACTCCCTAAGCTTAAATGAAACTTATGCCCAGATGGCGGAATTGGTAGACGCGCAGGTTTCAGGTACCTGTGCCGCAAGGCGTGGAGGTTCGAGTCCTCTTTTGGGCACCACTTTGTCTTAAAAAATGCAATAAAATCATAAATTAATCGTTTTTATTGTTTTTTAATCCACCCAACAATCCACCTTTTGTTGCTTGATTAAAATTACTCATCGGGACTCTAAACAAGCTACTAGAATCTGTAGCTACATGTCTCTTAAAAACGATTACTAACGTAAAAATATACTCAATGCTCAATTTGCGAATCTATACTCGCATATCAATAACCACCAAAAAAAAAATATCTATTTTGACTATAATGCAAACCCTCAAAACCCCTTCTAGGGTAGTTTTGAAGGTTTTGAGAGTTATAATTTCAGGTATTTTGATTTTTTTATAATTTTTAAAGCTTGCAAAAAAATCTTAGTAAGCTTCATTTTTTTTTAAATTATATGATGGATTGCCCTTTGCAATGGGCTTATTTACTGAAAATCATAACTGATAATGCTCTCTCGATTACTCACGCAACGTTGTTCCACTTATTTATTATTATTTTAACATTTGTGCCAATTTAAGCCTTTAAATAAAATCATCTCTATTCCTATGAAAGAACACCACCGACAGCTTTCGCTTGCATTTGTTCGTAAAGCTTTTGCATTGTCTTCATATTGTTTTTTCGCGCATCAATGATTGATTTTTCAATTGCCGTTAGACGAGATTTATCCATGTTGCTTTATCGCGCATAATGCGATGCTCTTATCAAGATTGCAAAAAAAATCTGAAGATGCCTAAAGTGATAACCCTCAAAACACAATCTTAAATAGTTTTTAGTGTTTAGGAAACAACTAAAAATAGTCTTTATGATACTCTGCGCAATCTTCATCGTAGTTTTAAACTACGCGATGACATTTCGGAACTATACAGCAAACTGCTTTACGACTATGTCTCATACCAGTGTTAAGAGAAACCGATAACGCATCTACAATTCCTGCAACTGTTCATATAGCGCCCAAAGGACTAGCATAACTATAATGGTTATTATGAGAACTGTAAATCCGTAGAGGTACCATATGAGCCCTAAAGCAATAAACCATAACGGAGAAAACAACAATACTATGATCACAACCCATAAAAAAGCGGTAAGCAGAATCTCCATACTATAAAACCTTCTTTGATAATGGAATGAATCTCCATTCACTCTTTAAATGATTTTGAAAATTTTTACTGACTTCTTTAAGGGGATGTTTTACACATCCGCTATTCACCAACTTCCAGCTTTAGCAGATTGTTGACGATTTTACATGTTTCTAAACTGACAGTGATAATCCGCAAGAATAACTCTAGCGGATAACGAGTATTACCCATGATCTCAATCGCCCAATCATTGACATTGTTCGTAGTCATGGAAGCTTTATCTGTTGTAATAGCTTGACGATCCATCACCCATTTTAAAGCAGGTTTTCCATTGACAATGTACTCATAGGCTACCTCAGGAATGTTTTCGATGGTAATTTTGCTGTTGTAAATAACAGTGCTCAGATCTTTAATGCTCTTTCTTACGTTCGACTTTTTCTGCGTCTTATAAGAATCCAAGCTAACAGCATTGCTGTTACCTTCGGTATTCTTCTCGCTTTCTAGAATTATTTTTTTAGCAAATTTCATTTCTCTGACATAAAAATCTGCATCATTATTTTATTGATTAATATTCATACAACTAACCCATCTATCAGAAAATATTTTTTGCGCAATTCAGCCGTAAAGATGCTTATCTGAACATTAGAAATAAATTTATTGCCAATAATTTCATTATCAAATATCCAATGATTAAGTAAATATAATATGGCTTCTGTTTTTATATATTGGCAGTAGAATAAGCGCAAAATCAATATCATTTAATTAAGGGGAGGGAAGAATGGAACAACCTAAATACACATTTACAGGTGTAACGAAGGATCAAGTTTTTTTTTGCGGTAGACTTCATCAAATTAAAGCAGTTAGAGATTTTGGAAAAATTAAGAAAGGAACCATAGGAGGGTGGATAGCATCAGAAAGAAACTTGAGCCACAATGGCAATGCTTGGGTTTCCGACAATGCTATAGTTTGCAACTATGCTACAGTTTCTGACAATGCTCAAATTTTTGGAGATGCTTTAATTTACGGGCATGCTAAAATTTACGGCAACGCCTCTGTTTACGACTCTGCGAGAGTCTACAACAGAGCTAAAATTTATGACTCTGCTTCAGTTTATAACTCTGCTAAAGCTCATGATGACGCTAAAATCTACGGCAATGCTTTAATTTTTGGCGATGCTAAGATCTACGGCAATGCTTCAGTTTATGACTCTGCTAAAATTTCTGACTCTGCTAAAGTTTCTGGCAACGCTTTGATTTATAACTCTGCTAAAATTTCTGGCAATGCCGAAATTTCTGACAATACTAATATTAGCGGTCATGCTATGGTTCACGGTCATGCTAAAATTTACGGTCATGCTAAAATTGCCGACAACGCTCAAATTTACGATTCTGCTAAAGTTTATGAACACGCCACGATTTACGGCAATGCTAAAATTTATGACTCTGCTAAAATTTACGAACATGCTACGGTTTATGACAACGCTAAAGTTTATGACTCTGCTAAAGTATACGGCAATGTTAAAATTTCCGACTCTGCTAAAATTTACAGAAACGCTAAAGTTTGCAGCCACAATATGGCGCATATCAAAATTGATGTGTTTAATGGGAGTAAAAATTTCTGTAAGCTCGGAGCATACTGGAATAACTACAACTACGCTAAGACAAATGTTCCTAGCTATACCTTAGCTTCTGGTGATGCGAATGTTTTTAATTTTTCTCACCAAACTCTTGATGATACCAAGGTTCTAAGTAATCCTTTGCATCACTATTTAGATCAAGGTTGGGGAGTCGTAGATTTTGTTTTTTTTATAATCCTTATTTTGGGACTTTTGCTGTCTCAAAAATTTAAGCGTTCTGAATAATTGATACTTAATTAATTTGATATCAATAGCTTATTAACGAAGGCATTAGCAAAAATCACAACATCGTTGAAACTGACTGCATAATTAAAAATATTGAAAATTTTGCCATTTTTACTACTCTCATCAAAATGGCAAAAATCGACAACGGAATAATTGTATTGTATTTTCACTTTTTATAGCAACAGAATTTTTCAGTAATCTTGAGCAACAAAATCAAGAAGTGTAAAGTCAAACTAATCGAAGTAATCAGCCAATCGAAGTAAAAAGTCACGGCAGGATAGTTGGGCTATTCTCTATCACTGTCTGAATATGACTGCTTAAGAAGTGCAATACGTCACACTTCCAAACGAGCAATTTATAACTTGATCAAGTATCTCGTTCATGCACACAATAAAAACATTCTTGCTTCTTGCTAAAATACTGGATACCCTATATCCGTTTATTTGGATTGGTCGCAAATAGCATAATTTTGAGGGTTTTGAAGGTTGCGATTACCTTTCTTAAAACAAGTTTTCCCCCTTCATCCCTCTTCACCAACCTTCAGCTTTGGCAGATTATTGACGATTTTGCATGTTTCTAAACTGACAGTGATAATTCGCAAAAATAACTCTAATGGATAACGAGCATTGCCCATAACCTCAATTGCCCAATCATTGGCATTGTTCGTAATCATGGAAGCTTTATCTGTTGTAATCGCTTGACGATCTACCACCCATTCTAAAGCAGATTTTCCATTAACAATGTACTCATAGGCTGTCTTGGGAATATTTTCGATGGTAATTTTGCTGTTGTAAATAACAGTACTCCGATCTTTAACGTTCTTCCCAGTTTCTGGATCTTTTTTCCTCGCAAATTTCATTTCTCTAACATAAAAATCTGCATCATTCCCACCGATTATTTGTTGCTCAGTCAGCTCCAAACCTTCTAGCTTGCTGATAAACTTCACTTTCGTATAAAGAGGCACAGTTTCATAATTGAGATGAAGTGATGCTAAAGCACGACCTGCCTGCATAAAAGCAACAAAATCAGCAAAATGCTTCACACGCGGGATTCGTGCTATTTGCTTTGCCAAATTATCTGCATAACGCTCCCGATAATCCTCGCTATGCAGTAATCCATAGATGTAATAGAAAATATCTTCTTTAGTAAGAGCCTCTTTTGGATAAGCTTCCTTAAAATGTTGCAAAGCTTTATCTGTAATAGCATCACGTCGTTGATACCCTGCTCTCTCTCCAGTGCCAGAGACGAGAGATAATTGTCCAGAATACTCAACCTGTTCATAAAGATATAAAGGAAAGCACTGACCATTTTGAATCATCTGAATATCAGAAACCATATTAGCCATAAGAGCTGAAAACCCTTGTGATGCCCCCTTTCCTGTAGTCACAATAGTCAAGTTTTCACCAACTCCATCAGGAAATATTTTCGGCATCTGATACTGCATCTCATTGAAATTTTTATCAAAATACAGCATCTCTTTTGTAAAAGGTCGATAGATGCTTTTTATCTCTTTACTCCTGTCATATTGGTGCTGTATCTTTTTTAAAAGGTTTTGTTTTATTGCCCTACTCCAGCTAATTTTGGTGGGATCTTGGCTCACGAATTGATGAAATATACTCATGGAAACAGGGAGATTATTTTCTTTCACTCTCTCCACTTCAGAATTATAGAAATCAATCATCCTCCCCATATTATCTCGTAATTTTTTTTGAAAAAAATTATAACACCACGCGTCCCTGCTTGTCACAACTCCCTGCGAATAGTTTTCAAAAACCGTTATAGCTGATTTATCTTTTTTATCTCCTATACTGATATATTTATCGAAATGAGGATCGCGCTGATTAATCCAATCATTAAATTGATCTGGAACAATTTCTACCCAACCTTCAATAGCTGCTATACTTTTTCTCTGAGCAAGAAACTCTAATTTTTGTTGACGAGAAAGATAATCTCCAATGTCCTTAAAATAGATTTTCCCCTGTTGTCTTGCCTCTGGTTTTTTAACAAGAATAGAAACTGCTATGGGAGCTCGACTTCCTGAATCAAAGATATTACCACCTTCCTTTTTGCGTTTTTCTCCAGAAGTATTGCAATTCCCTCGCAAATGAACAATGTAAAGACTGCTAAATTCATCTCTCAAACATTTCCGAAAACCATCCATAGAACGGCTATCGACAAAACCTGCATTAGTAACAAAACCAATAACACCACAGTCCTTAATACGATCTGAAGCCCAACGAAATGCACGAATATAAGAATCGTACAAACTTCTTTGTGACGTTGCTGAGGAATTCTTTACATAAGTCTTCTCAATACGCGTATCTAATTCAGGATACTTGATATTTTGATTCCCATCATTTTCACTTCTTTGTCCAATAGAATAAGGAGGATTTCCCACAATAACAACGATTGGAAGATCATGTTGCCTTTTGAGACGAGCACTGTTTTCTACCAAAACTTTACCAATGAGATCTCCTTTTCCATCTGGTAAAAATGTATCCGTTAAGCAAGCGCCATTAAAAGGTTCATAAGCTATACTACCAGCTACATTACCCCCATTTTGGTTAGATGAAGCTTTAGAGCAAAGAACATGATAAGTTGTTTCGATATTAATCGTAGCAATGTAGTAAGCTAACAGAACAATTTCATTGATATGGAGTTCGCGCTTGTATTTTTGAGGTAGCTTATTGCGTGGAATAATATCGCTTTGTAAGAGACGCGTAATAAAGGTTCCTGTACCCGTGAACGGATCTAAAGTGTGAATATCATCATCAGCCAAACTACTGTTGAGTTCCGTCTTTAGGATATGCTCAACAGAATGAAGAACAAAGTCAACCACTTCTGTTGGAGTGTACACGATCCCTAAACGTTCAACCATCTTCGGAAAAGCACTTCGGAAAAACTTATCATACAACTCCACAATAATTTTCTGTTTTCCTTCAGCAGTATCAACGCCCTCTGCGCGGCGTTTGACCGAAGTATAGAATGCTTGCAAACTATTGCGTTCTTTTTCCAAACCATGTTCACTCAGCTTATCAATAACACGTTGCATAGCAACAGATATCGGATTATGATTAGTAAATTCATGTTTCTCAAATAAAGCATCAAATACTGGTTTTGTGATAAGGTGCTGCGCCAACATCTCAACGATTTCAGCATCTGTGATACTGTCATTAATCACTGCTCGTAGTTCTTCAGCAAAGTCATTAAAGACACTAATTTCTTCTATGTTTTCCTTATTTTCAAGAATAGCATTAATGCGATCGATATGGGTTCCTGCAATTTTTGCAATGTCTTTAGCCCAATCTTCCCAATAGCGTTTATTTCCGCATTTTTCGACAATTTTGGCATAGATGGCGCGCTCAACCCCCTCCATGTAAAGATCCAGTTCACCTTGTTTAAGGCTAGAAATGACTTCATGTTCACTAAAATATCCGTAGTCTAACTCATTTCGACATGGCACATTCTTTTTATTGATATTATTCGTAACAGCGACAACTTCTATTTTATCTTGGGCATGACCATTAAATTCAATTTTATTGATTGTTGCATCAAAGCGGTCATCGTGGGATCGTAAAGCTCTCAAAACTTGCCAAACGATTTTATAGGAACTATCTTTTAGTGTTTTGTCTGGATCAGCCCCTACCTTAACGACAATAGGCAAAATGACATAGCCCCTCTGTTTTCCTGAAGCTTTTCGCATGACGCGTCCAACGGCTTGCACAACATCAACTTCAGAGGAACGTGGTGTAAGAAAAATAACAGCATCAAGGGCAGGAACATCTACTCCTTCAGAGAGGCAGCGCACATTTGAAAGAATTCTGCAACGGTTTTCATTTTCGGGGATTGGCTCTCTAAGCCATTCGAGGCGCTCCTCTTTGTCTCTGGCAGTCATGCTGCCATCAACATGCTTTGCTTCACAAATCATGCTTAACGCAGAACTTATTTCTGCCTCTGGATTTTCACTTAAAAAATTTTGTCTTTCTTGCTCCTGATAATCCTCAATTACCTTCTGAAAATGTCTGGCAATAAGTTTTGAGCTGACCTTATTGGGTTTTTCTTCAATAATCTGGCAAAAAGCAACGGCACGTTGCATAGGTTTAGAGAAGCTTGCACTTTGCTCAGAGAGACCATATTTTGATAGAGCCTTCCAACATCCCACAATTTTTGCAGCAGTATCAACCTGAATAGTATTACTCGTATCTGCAAGCAGTGGCTGAACGGCTCGGTTGACGTGCCCCTCATCAACGGTTAAAATAATGACCTTATAGTCAACCAACAAATTCCTCTCAACAGCATCAGAAAAATTCAGAGTATGCAAAGTTTTCCCATACCATGCGGGATCATCCATCGAATAGAGTGCAACATCTTCCCTATTCTTAGCACCTTCTCCATAAATACGCGGCGTAGCAGTCATATAGAGCCGTTTTTTAGCAGAGATATAATCATTATTATGAACCCGAACAAATGCAGAATCGTCTTCACCTTCATATGTAAATCCTGTTGTTCGGTGCGCTTCATCACAAATAACGAGATCAAAATCTATGATAGGATTTTCAGAGCGATATTGAGCATTGCTAATCACATCAATAGAATGATAAGTTGAGAAAACAACTGTCATAGCTTCATCACTATGCTGTAACGCCATCTTTTTTCCCAAACTAGAAGCATTGGTTGTCGCAGGGTATGCAAGGTCATAAATCTTAATAAAGCCGCTATCTTTTTTACCTACAGTACTGTCTGAACAAACAGCAAAACTCTTTAAAGGGATTTTTGCCTCTTGGCTCCATTCCCTCAGCGTTTGATTTAATAAAGCAATGCTGGGCACCAAAAAGAGAACTCTTTTCCCTTTTCCAGCAAGGGTTTCTGCAATTTTGAGGGAAGTAAAAGTTTTTCCTGTACCACAAGCCATAATCAATTTGCCTCGATCGGCAAATTTTAATCCTTCCACCACAGCATCTATGGCATTTTTTTGATGCTCAAGTATATCCTTATGGGACTTTTGTTCAAGCTTACTACCTTCACGATATTTGGACCAATCAATAAAACTCTTTTCTAGATCATGTAAGGTAATTTTTATAACGGGAGGGTTCTGGTTGATAAGAGCATCCTCAGCGTTTTTTGACCATGGAGCTATTGTTGTTGTGATAATAATGCGATGCTCAAAATATATCTTTCCTGATGTAGCTAAGAAACTATCAATATCCCCTTTTTGAATAGCGTAATATTCTTCATAATTCTTGCACTGGATAGCGTGAAACTGTTCATCAGCAGCTGTCACAGCGACAAGATCAACTCCTGTATCTTGTTTAGAGCTAATGCCATATCTTTGTCCATATTCCTCAACCCATTCGGCATAAGTCAAAACCTTGCTATAGAGTGTCTTATAATAAGGTTCTGCTTGAAAATATGCGATCATTAATTTTTCAAAGCTAGTGCCCTGATCGCGTACTGTTGCCGCTTTTTCACGAAAATCCGCTAGAATTTTTCTCAAATCGCTCATGCAGATTCCCCCCATCATATCCGCTATATATCATTAAATATCTGTGTATATTGATTGAATTTAAATTCAAACACTAAACACAATATATTTACTTAATTTTTGAGTATTTTATATTTCTAGAAAAGTTCTCTTACCTGATAATTTTTTACTTTGTAAGAAATAAAATATAAATAATAGGCTTGTATCCTATGCGCAGCTTCGTTTCTCATAAATTTATTACACATTATATTTATTTTAGTTTGATTTAAAATCAAACTCTATCACTCTGTAAGTTCAGAGAGAGCTTTTTTAAACACTGTTACAATAATAAAACTGCCTTTAAAAATATATTTTACTGCCTTATTAATAAAGCCTGCATTTTATTTATAATAGCAATATCACAATGGAAGAATACAACTCTTGAATCTCACGCGCATATTACCAACAATAAACCCGTTCTCGAATGAATGACGGAATTTTAATACTTTAAGATAATTTTACAACATCTCCTATTCATGATACCGATTCAAATGGCTGATAATTCGAACCACCTATTAGAACCGATTTAATAAATTATATCACTATGCTCTTAGAAAAAAAATAAAAATCGCTTGCACTTTTCCAGAGTTAAAAATCAGAAAAACTAAAAATATTTGAAAAATTATGCTCTCAAAAAAAGCCAGCCCAAATTGAGGAGATTACTCCAAATTAAGAGCTCACCTTTCAGACAAGTAGAAATGTCGTTCAGTCTCTAAAGCAGGGAAAATAACTTTACAATGCTCTTACCTTACAACGTTCTTTATCTTCAAAGAGGAGTTTTTTCTTGTGTCTCCTCATAGAGTTTTGCATCACTTATGTTATCTTATCCCGCGAGAATGACTAATTTTTTTAAACAAAATTGATCGAGATAAACAAGCAACGTATAATATAATTTTTATTTCCTTCCCCTGTTTGCAACAATTTGATAAACTATGATCTTAACCGTAATATAATAATAGGAATATCAGAAGCAGAAGCTACACGCTTTTTATTAAGCTTAACCAAAAAATCATAAAAAAAATTTAGAATAGGTAAGAGATAGCTAAACAAGACCGTATCAAGATCCTCGAAACTAACCTGTTCGCTTGATGTATTATCGCAGAGAACTTATTATGGCGGAGAGGAAGAGATTCGAACTCTCGAGAGCCTTTTGAGCCCTACTCCCTTAGCAGGGGAGCGCCTTCGACCACTCGGCCACCTCTCCAAGAACAGTGAATAAACAGTATCAACAAAAAGTTCAAGACATTTTCAATTTTTTTCAAAAATATCTCAAATTTTTAGTTTTTATGAACCCAATCGAACAAATAAAGTGCACAAATGAAAAATTGTGACTTTTTTACAACATTACCTTTAATATTACATGAATATCCCTAAAAAGAGCAATTTCATATTTGTATATCTAAATCTATATATCTAAAAAAGACCTGTAAAGTCAGAGTTACAAGTATCACGTGCTTTGTTTTATCGCTCGTGAATTTAACAAACAGAATTCTCTAATAGAATTAAATGACCTTGTACTGGAGATCTATTATGAATATTAAATCCCTCTTTTTAAGCTCTGCAGCAGCCTTTGTAGTGACTTCTGGAGCACAAGCGGCTTCAACAATTACTGCAGAACCAAAATCTGTGGAATACGTTCGCGTTTGCGATGCATATGGCAAAGGGTATTTCTATATCCCTGGAACAGAAACTTGTGTACGTTTGTCAGGAAATGTCCGTGCTGATCTTATGGCAGGTGATAACATTGGCGCAACAACCGATAGTGATTTAAAGAACAGTAAAAAAACCTACGGTGCAGCATCGCGATTAACCCTTGCCTTTCAAACCGCTTCTGAAACAGAATTGGGAACACTGCGTTCATATGCGCGAATCTACTCACACTGGGGAAGTGGTAAAGATACAGCTGGAGCAAAACTTTCAGCTGCTTATATTGAACTTGGTGGTTTTCGTGTAGGTCTAGATAGTACAATTTTCGGTAGTTGGACTGGTGACTATGGTAACGTTATAAATGATGATGGTATAGCGCCAGCAGGTGTCACACGCACCAACTTTATTTCTTACACCTTTAGCGGTGACACTGGCTTTTCTGCTATTATCGCAGCTGAATTAGGCAATGCTACAGTTCCTAAGTTTGACACATATTATTACATCGATAAAGATGGTAAACTTGTTACCGCTTCTCAAGAAACGGCTCCTTTAAGCAAAGCAGTAAAAGATTACACGCCTAATTTGCTTTTTGGTGTAAAATTTATGCAACAATGGGGTGGCTTCTCAACAATTGCTGCATATGATTCTTACTACAAAAAGTGGGCTGGTAAGATACGTGCAGATTTCAATGTTAACGAATATTTAAACCTCTGGGTCATGGGTGGTTATAAAAACAGCATTGATTATTACACAGCAGATGACGAAACGTTTAAAAATACGTTGTCACGGAAAAGCACAACAATCTATGCAAACTGGGGAGGAAAATGGGCTGGCTGGGCTGGTGCAACTTACAAAATCACTCCAAAAGCAAATTTCAACGCTCAGATTTCTTATAGCGCTGCCAAAACCTTTGCAACTTCTGTAAATGTTTCATACACGCTGGTTCCCGGACTCGTGATTGTACCTGAAGTGGCTTATGTTTCTTGGAGCGATGACCGTACTTTCACAGATGCCAGTGGTACAAAATATACAAGCGCTCTGCACGGAAAAAGCGCTGTACTCGGTATGATCCGTTTACAACGTTCATTCTAATTTTTTTTAAGATATACGCTTTTAGAAACTGGCACTCTCCATTGCCAGTTTCTCATTATCTGTGCTAATCATCTCCCCCCCTTCTTTATGGTATTTATTTGCTACCATCTCTCACAAAAAAGACATACTCTCTTCGCAAAAAGTGCTGTATAAATTACCAAAGAGACACTCATATACTCTGCAAGCTGTATCTATGTGGTGTTAAGTAACGCAAATTTTAATCATTACAAGAACTTGCCATCAAAATCTTGCAAATATCCTCAGAGACAATCAAAAATAAATCGGATCTACCTTCAAAGCAAGAGATAATAAATCATAAAAATGATGCTAAAATGGATAAAAGCTTTTTGTGACTCCAATTATTTTTGAGCACAAAAAATACCCCCCTCAAAAACAACGACACATATTTTTCAGAATTACGAAAACATCACAGCCATATTTTCCTGCAATATGCGTCTTGTTTTTTCTCTTCTCTCAATATTGTTAGGTTTTTCTTGCACATCATAAGTGCAAAACTGATAATCTCGGCTTTTAGCACCCGATATCGCGAATGCAGATAAGCCATAACACACTTTTTCTCTGCGTACTTTTCTTACACCATATTCTTTTTGCACTTAATGATTTGACCTCATATATCCTTCATGAGAAGTGTGTACACATAGCGATAAAAAAGAACCTTAATCCGCTTCCACGAGCTGTGCTATTTTTTTCCCGTTTCTCACTAATTCCTTTTTATGTCATATATTCTCACACTGCAAACGTCCTCTTTTTCTATACAAATCCTCATCAATAAAGAGCAAAAAGAATATAACTACAAAAGAAAAACATATGCTATAATAATATATGTCCTTAAATTTAAGACGATTTAAATTCACTCGAAGGGAAATACTTATCTACCAATGCATAGATAATTGCCGCTGTTTCAATATCCAAAATTCCATTATAATTTTCTTGACGAAAATGAAGCTGAAATGCCCGAATTAAACTTTTGTACCCAGTTTCACTACATGCAGCCGAAACATCATACCCATAACGTCTCAATCTCGCTAAAATATCTTCTTTAACTGGCAAACTTTTACGAAACTGTTCCTGATAATGATCCTTCAATTCATCATCGTACCATGCTCCTATACCTGCCATATAAAGTTCTTTCCATGGGAAGGCTGCACCTGGATCACTCTTTCTGCCAATGGCAATATCACTGTGACCGACAACATCGGTTGGAGTAATGTCTGGATAGCGCTGAAGAATATTCAACGCAAGCTCTTTCACTGCCTCAATTTGCGTTGGATTATAAGGAGGAAATATAAATTCTCCATTATGATAAGCCGCTAAATTAGTTGCCTTACTTTGAAGAACTGGATCACTCACACTACCACTTCCCGCACCTGAACCAACATCCGTCTGCAGCGTATACTCATTTTCATCAGCTGGGTTCAAAGCACGCATATCCTTTAAAGCCGTTTCAACATGCGTCTGCTCCGAAGAATGAGCATGATCAGTCGCTAAATTGACTATTTCAATCCCAATAGACGTGTCATTCAAATTGCTGCGCCCAGCCCATGAACTAACACCAGCATGCCATGCACGTTCGTTTTCATCAACCAGATTAAAGATACGCATATCTTTAAATCCTGCCTCAATATATGTCTTCTCTGAAGGATCAGGAACAAGATAATGAGAACTAACCTTCGTTCCTGTGAGAGCAGCAATCGACCCTTTAAAGTCAATTGAAGTATAATGCATTACAAGAAAGCGAACTCGACGATTAAAACTCTTGATAGCACGATAACTGTTGTAATCAATCTTATACATAAAAATTTTCCTTTCTGTCTCACTCACCAGCACCATAGTACATCACACAACAGACCGTACACGAAACCAGCGAAGTGACTTGAGAGCATTAACACGCCCGACCAAATCACTCATTTTCTCGAACCAGTGCCCGAAAGATTGCCAGTCAAAAAACAAACAAAAATGTAGCAAAACTACTAAAATTACTCATCACATATTTGTTCACGTCTTGCACACAAAATAGTTATTCTTCTCACCAATCTGAACAATACTCAGCCACACCTCACTGCGCATAACACGCAACACTAAATCATCCCTGCAACGACATAAAATCATTGAAAGATACCCCTATGAAAACTTTGAGGCAATTTATTGACAGTCAAGTTCACAATTCATATTTGTGATTGCTCTTTTTCATGAGAAAATTTTTCAATAAAACTTGAAAATTGTTTTTATACATGACACAGACAACCGAGATGTCCTCTTGCTTTTTACAAAGAAATTATCCCCACCACCCCTTAAGGACATATTCCCTTATCTTTAAATCAATATATGCTAAGAATTTTTCTAGATTAAGCCAATTGATAAGAGTAATTTTGATGTTATCACTCAATAAAGGCACCTGCACAATTTGTGCATACGTAATAATTTTTATCCAAAACTGTATAAATATTTTTACTTTAAATAAAGGCTATAACGCTAACTTTAGTAGTATCCCACATAACATTTCAATGACAATATCTGCATTTTTATTCCAGCGGATAAAACCCAATTGAATCACTCTGATCAGTAACCACAATAAATCAAATAGGCACGTCATTATCACTTTAACACTGCTTAGCTGTTATATGATGCTGAATAAAACGGTTTTTCCATATAAACGATTCAATGCATGAGAATAACTGACATCTCTAACGCGAGCAATCTACTTGCATAAAATTTTTACAGAGCATTATCCTTTGTTTGAAAATATTTTCAAAACCAACCACGCCGCATATTCCTGTAAGACTATACCTAAAAGCGGTCGTGTATAAGGAAAAGTCATACAATCATTACCATAGCCTTTAACTTCTATAGTTATTGTAGCATGTCCGAGACTTTCCTCCCGTTTTTCTAATATCTCCAAGGAAGGCGATAAACTAACCTCGACCTCAAGAAATGGAATATCTTGTACATTTTTTTCTGTTGGATGAAAATATTTTAAAAGCAACGGATCATTTGCAAACCAATGAACTATTGCCTGCCGCGTTAATTGTTTGTACGCAGTAGTAATCTCTGCACCAACTAAATATTGATGAAATTGGGCTTCAAATTTTTCAATTAAATGCTGCGCCAAGGGCACAGACGACTGACCAACAAGCTGCACGATAACATAAGGACTTTTCCATAAAAAACGCCGCTCAAATGGCTCATCTGCAAAATAACGATCAACAAAATGAGCAATTGTGCTCTCATCAATTCCGATAAAAGTCCACACATATTTAGCACATGATACAGTAAAATGATCTGCTTGCTCTAAATATTTTTCTAAAAGCGAAAGGGCTTGCATAGGAGGACCTGGCAAAGCAACAATACAACTTGTCCCATGAGTAAAATAAAAGCCAGGTGCTGTGCCAGTGGGATTATCTAACACATTTGCCATCTCAGGAAATAATGCCTGACGAGCATTACTTTTATCTGGTGTGATACCCAATTGTTGCAATTGACCTTTTATAGTTTGCCACACAACTTCATTATGAACCAGTGGCAACCGTACAGCTTGAGCAACTGCCTCACGTGTTTTGTCATCAGATGTCGGTCCTAACCCTCCACTGAGAATAATAAGATCTTCTTGCCCGAGACAAGTAATCACAGCCTCACTAATCTGATGTAATTGGTCAGCACAAACGAAATGACGTGTTACTTGGATATTTCTTTTTTCTAAATTTTGACTTAAATGCTGTAAATTCGTATTTAAATATTGTCCAGAAAGCAATTCATCGCCGACAGTGATAACCGCTGCACGGCAAACTGATACGGGGTTAATAACAGCATCCAAAACAGCGTTAGCCATCTGGCATGTAGACGCCCCTCCTCCCAAATCATAGGTTACGCTTTTGCCAGCACGAATAACTTTATCAACACTATCAGACAATTGTTGCGCCGCATCCTTAAAACCTAAATACTCTAAGAGTAAAACAGTGGTATAAAGCATAGCAGAAGGATTTGCTTTATTTTGCCCAGCAATGTATAGTGCACTCCCATGGACAGGCTTAAAACAAGCAATCTGGTTCCCCATGTTTGCGCTGGGCGCAACTCCCAATCCACCCATAATCCCAGCAGCAACATCAGAGAGAATATTGCCAAACATATTTTCTGCAACAATAACACCAAAATGCCCTGGCTTTTGTACAAGCCATAATGCAACGACATCAACATTGTGACTTTCTGCTTCAATTTCTGGATAATTTCGTGCTATGCGCTCAAAAATTTCTTGAGCAAATTGACCACTCTCTCGCAAAGTCTTTGGTTTATCCGCAAACGTGACCCGCTTAAAACCATACGTTCGCGCATAAGAAAAAGAATATTCAAATAACCGCTCTAAACCAAGACGGGTTTGCAAACGCACTGCCCATGCAGCTTCATTAAGACCATATTTTTCTAAATTGGGATGTTTTAACCATGTTGCTGTTTCAGCACTTATACCACGAAAATCTAGTCCCGCATATAAACCTTCTGTATTTTCTCTTATAACACAAAAATTAAACGGCTTTCTTGAACCAGTAATATATTTTACAGGTCGTATATTAGCAAACAAACCTAATTTTTGGCGCAACTGAATAACAGGAGAAATATATGTAAGTTCCCTCCCACTTAAATGCGGTTCAAGCTCTTTTAAAGCAGCTTCTTGCTCTTTATTCGTAACAGTACCAAGCAAAATAGCATCACTTTTGGCAATTTTTTGCCAAGTCGCTTTAGGAACAGAATTTCCTTCCTTTTTCCAACATTCCCAACCAATATCACCGTAAATTAATTCAATCGGCAACTTGAGCTGCTCTAGAACCATTAATGCAGCATCACAGACCTCTGATCCTATCCCATCGCCAGGCAACACAAGAATTTTCTTTTTCATATTTTATTAATCCATTCACGAATAATTGTATACATCATGACAGGATTATCATTCCATGGAAGCATACCAGCACCAGAGATAACTTTATATTCATGATTTAAGCAGTGACTCTGAATTTGATTGTCTACAGTTGCGAGTTGCGACTTTTCCCCTACCAAAGCTAAAAATCTTCCAGCATATTTTATAATTTCACTACGAGCATCCATTTTTAGTAAAAGCCGAAATCCCCTTTGCATACGCTCAATAGCCATATTTTTTTGCTCATCAGGGATTTTTCTCTGTATTATTTTCTCAGTTTTTCCAAGAGGTTGCACCAAAATATTTAATGCTTCCAGAGCTCCTGATAAATCACCATCTTCCAATAATGTCAGAAGATGTTCAAGCCGTCGTCGTAAAAACGCATCTGGATAACTTGGCGCACTTACAGCAAGAACAGCTCGTATATCTGGAAGTCGCGCTGCTAAAATTTGCACCAATGTTCCAGCCATGGAAAAACCTACAAGCACCAAAGGGCTTTGAAAACGGCTTTTAATTTTTTCTGTGATTAAGGAAATAACCTCTGTCACAGAGCTCCCAGAAAAAAGAGATACTGTATCCAATGAAGTCACATGAAACCCTTTTTCTAAAAACAGCTTTTGAAGTGGAGAACAAAAAGCTCCTTCATCCCAAACAGGCATGACAGGTGAAAAAACAATAACATGTGGGTTCATACCATTTGTACTCCCTGCATTTTTTGTTTTAAAATGCGGATTGTTGTTAGAACCTTCCCTGTCTTCAAACACATTTTTTGCTCCCAAAAAGCTTGATATTCAATGATTAAATCATTGAAATCCAAAAGGAGAGCAAAAGAACTTCGATGTACAGGAAAAAAAAATAGAAATAGCTTTACAACCTTTCTCTCTGTTGCAAAAACTCTCCCCCCCCTCTGTTGCAGCCTATTTCCCTTTTATACAAATTGAAAAACGCTAACCATATCTCTAAAATTAAAACTTCCCACTCTCTTCCCCCATATCCTTCCCCATTTATAAATCACTAAAAAACTTACGCTTTCATTCACAACTGCTAAGCTATTTGCCAAAGCCATACCCAAATTATCATCGCACAAAAGCCAATATTTAAGAACGAAATAGCTTTTATCTTTCACACAAATTGCATAACAATATCAGAGAGAAAAATTTCATTAAAAAAATGCGAAGTTCTATAATTAACCGCTTCTACTATCTGACGTAAATAACTTATATCTACTCGACTTACCCTTAGCACTCCCCCCAAAATGCAATCCCTCACGTCTTTAGCTCATAAATATCTGATTGATTGATAATGTGCAAATATACAATTATAATGAGCTTAATACCAGAAACAACGTTACATAACAACTATATGTAATCATTAAAACATAGATCTTTCCGACCTCTATCACTCATGGATTTAAACAATCCCTTGCGATAACTAGCCTCAAGCTCCATTCAAATCGTAATCAGATTAGCATGATTCTATATAATTCCAATGAAAAAAGACAATTTCTTTTGATATTCTCCATCACATAGAGCAACATAAAGCATTTAAGCATATTCTTCTTCCCTCCTCACTTACTTAACTTAATCTATTTCAATAAGTTAATTCCAAAAACCATAAAATAATGCGCTTTTCTAACATAAATGATAAAACCTATTAGACAGCACGCAGCTAATAAAACGCCTACAACCTATGGATTATTTCCAGATATTTTTAATACCACAGCACTTAATGCAAGACTTCCTAATTGTGCATCCCCCATAACGCCAGATGCAGCTCCAGCAGCCTGCGGATGTGATGAAATAGCTAATGCACTCCCTAATGGTAATAAAAAACCATTGCCAAAGGTAAGAACCGAAATGGTTATTAAACTTGTAGTAAACGGTCATGGACTTATATATATTTGCAAAGCAAACAATATGCCCCCCTGTAACAAAAATAATATATCCGTACCTTATAGCCATAGATTTTTATTTAAAAAACCATTGTGCTACTAAATTTCCCAAGACATAGGTTAAAGAAACGCCAATGTAACTATAACCAACATATACAGATGATAAACCCAAGATTGTTAGTAAGAAAGGTGACTCCACGATATAAGCAAAACATGGAACAAGCGCATAAACTTTTCACACAACTCGACAACGCCTCCACAAAAGATGTACAAGACACAGCCAGTAAAGCTGCCAAAACAGCCTCTAGCATTAGCTGGTGGGGATTTTTGGGTGGTCTTATTGGTGCCATTATTTCCAGTATTTTTGGATATTACGGTTACAGAAGTCGTAAAGACTCTTTCATGCTTTAAAAACTTTTCCTTCATCAAGCATGCAACCCATAAAAAGCTGCGCGGGTTTGTGCAGCTTTTTTTATCCCTGCTTTATATGTGAGAGAGCAAATATCACGTTAAATCGGAGAACAGAAGGCATCACACATCATACCACTCAATAATGCAGTCACTGAATGAGATTT
The DNA here is from genome assembly GCF_047263965.1 of Bartonella propinqua. Lineage (NCBI taxonomy): Bacteria > Pseudomonadati > Pseudomonadota > Alphaproteobacteria > Hyphomicrobiales > Bartonellaceae > Bartonella > Bartonella propinqua. The sequence goes on from NZ_JBLEBK010000002.1 coordinate 51,140, forward strand.
GAACCCCGACTTGGAGAGCATGTACATTTTTGACGCCCACACACACAAGCCAACCGCGTCTTGCCAACCGCGTCTTGCCAGAAGCATCTTAGTTTGTAAGCCTTTGGATCATGACCTCGTATGCACCCTATAGGATCAACAACATGTGTCGAAAGTCACGAACGCCCCCAACAACAAAGCAGCGCATACAATCTGAAAGCACATGATACCCCCATGAAACTGCCTAACGATTAATTTGCCAGTTAAGAGATTTAAGAGATCATTGTGCCTATATAGAAAGACAATATGCCACCACGCAACATCTTCTTCTTGTATCAAATCCTGTAATGGCACGATAAGCGATCCCCTTGTCTGCTTTTTTAAATGTAGCAATCTCATGATCTGCTTGTTTGATGAATACAAGTTTGCACCTGTTCCAGTAGCTTGGGATTTTGCAACAATAACAACGATTTTAAAAATGCGATTGGGAATTTCTATTGACGAAAGCATCCACGATACTTTTTACATCATGGGATAAAACGACTTTCCTAAAAGTGAATCATTCTTTCTATAACTGGCAAACGATGACACCTCTTTTAAGTAAGGGACACAATTTTCTTCAGCAGTTAAGATATTTTCTTCAACAGTTGAGATAAAGAAACCATCTTAAAAATCTAAAAGTCACCTCTCAGATCGTGTCATATGCCAGCAGTAGCTAGAAAAGCTGATCTTGTTGTTTTATCCTCTTACATCCTGATTATGCAGTGCGACTTTTCTAAACGAAAGATATTTGGTTGAAATTATATCAATAAATTTTCCCATATAAATCCCACCTTGCAAAAAGAAAGCTTTATAAAATTGCTCTTGGCTCCTTTTAAGTTTTTCACGCACAAGGATACGATCTTTCATGATTTTTAAACAGGGAAGCTTTCCAACAACATAAGCTTTCCAACAACAATCGCAGCAAAAAGTTTAACAGAGTTTTTTATAAAGGAAAGCTTATCACTTCATAAGAGAATGGTTTTTAGAGAAGATTTTTTCTCCATGGACTGAGAATATGAGATTGTAGCAGCACACTATTTTTTAAGCGATATGATAAAGACTTTGACTTTATTGTTATCGTGAGATGATGTTTTTTTAAAGAGTGATCGTTTGAATTACAAAAGCAAGATTTGTTAAATCGATAGCTGATTGACTTATTTTTATTTGGCAAATTTTTCCATTGGTTGCGGGGGCAGGATTTGAACCTGCGGCCTTCAGGTTATGAGCCTGACGAGCTACCGGGCTGCTCCACCCCGCGCCATGAAGATGAATTATTGCACGTTTTATAGTGTTTTTAATTTTATCTTATTTTTCAAAATGAATTTTGTAAGAGAATTTTC
>NZ_JBLEBK010000002.1:60000-147500 GCF_047263965.1 Bartonella propinqua
TTGGAAATTTAACAGCAAAAACTGGCGATTTTGTTGTTAATGGTCAGCATCTGGCAGCATTGGTTCCCATTCACGCACTCTATATTGAAGCAAATTATAAAGAAACGCAGTTGCAAAATATTTACAGTGGGCAAACAGCTTATATTTCTATTGATGCTTTCAAAAAAAATGTTGTCCAAGGCGTAGTGCTCTCTGTTTCTCCTGCAACAGGAGCTGTTTTTTCTCTTCTGCCTCCACAAAACGCTACAGGGAACTTTACCAAAATTACCCAACGTGTTCCTGTGCGAATTTCTATCCCTGAAGAAACATTAAAAAGCGGGCGAATCAAAGCTGGACTGAGTGTTTCAGTAGAAATTGATACACGTAAAAAGTCGCAATAAAAGTCTTTTATAATTTATAAATGCGTGATCTCAATATGACAGAAACCATGCCTGCGTCTTCTCATCCCCAAGAGCATATAGGAATACAAAAGATTGTCGTTTTTATTGCTATGGCTTTTGGTATGTTTATGGCTATTTTAGATATCCAAATCGTTTCCTCATCTTTAGCTGAAATCCAAGCTGGTCTCTCAGCCAGTTCTAACGAAATTTCATGGGTTCAAACCTCTTATCTCATTGCCGAAGTCATCATGTTACCCCTTTCCGGCTTTTTGGGACGTTTGCTCTCAACGCGAATTTTTTTCAGCCTATCGGCTGCTGGTTTTACGATCACATCTATCCTTTGTGCAACCGCAACATCTATTGAGCAAATGATTGTGTACCGCGCACTCCAAGGATTTATCGGTGGCGGCATTATCCCCAGTGTCTTTGTTGCCTGTTATACACTTTTTCCTCCTTCTAAACGACCAATTGTTTCACCCATCATTGGATTGATCGCAACATTGGCACCAACCATCGGTCCAACAGTGGGAGGCTATATCAGTCATGTCTTATCATGGCATTGGCTCTTTTTCATCAATGTGCCCTTTGGAGCTATTATCTCAATTATCACTTGGAAACTGATCGATTTTGATAAAGCTGATCCGTCTTTAATGGCTAAATTTGATTGGCTTGGCCTTATCTCTATGGCAGTCTTTTTGGGGTCTTTAGAATATATTCTAGAGGAAGGTGCACGTCATGATTGGTTACAGGATAATGTAATTTTTAGTTTTTTCATTATCATGGTTCTATCTGCAAGCGTATTTTTCTGGCGTGTTTTTACTGCAAAAGAACCCATTGTTAATCTCTCTGCTTTTACCGATAACAATTTTTCAATCGCATCCATTTTTTCTTTTATGCTTGGAATAGGTCTTTATGGTCTTACTTACCTTTATCCTGTTTATTTAAGCCAAGTTCGCCACTATGACGCTCTCATGATTGGAGAAACGCTCTTTATTTCAGGTTTAGCCATGGCTTTTACCGCTCCCCTTGCTGGATTTCTTTCAGCAAAAATCGATGCACGTCTTATGATGGCATTAGGGCTTGCCTGCTTTGCATGGGGAACATGGTTAGCAACCGCTATTACAGATAACTGGGATTTCTGGGAGCTCTTTTGGCCTCAAATTTTTCGCGGTGTTTCTATTATGTTGTGTATGGTTCCCATAAATAATATTGCTCTCGGGTCTTTACCGCCAGAACAGCTGCAAAATGCCTCTGGACTTTTTAATCTCACACGTAACCTTGGCGGTGCAGTAGGGCTTGCTATTATCAGCACTTTTATGATGCAACGAACAGATTTTCATTATGGACAAATAGCTGAAACAGTCCACTGGGGAAATAAACAAGCAACTGAAATACTTTCAAAGCTCACCATGTATTTTAACACTATCACTTTTGACCCACATGCCCTCGCCTTATCGCAACTTTTTAACATGGCTCGCATGCAAGCAATAGTTATGACTTTTAGTGATATTTTCTTTATGATGACTGTTCTTTTTGGCATCTTAACTTGCTTGTCTATTTTTCTCAAAAAAATACCACCATCCACCGATACCCCTCCCAATCACTAAGCAAAATATGATGAGTTTTGAACAAAATCCTTTTTGAATCACTTTATGTGAACACTGTAAGTATCAATGATTTATATGCAAAACGTCAAACTTTATCTTAGTGTAATTAACACAAGTATTCTTTTATTGCATTTTAAGTTCTATAGTTTCAGATACAGTACCTTTTGTATATTTTTATTATATTTTTTCGTGTTTATTACTATTGATTTTGTTTAAATTTTTTAATACTTTGTTTTTATTTATTGTATTTAAATTTAGAGATTTTGTGCGCAGGATAGCGAATGAGAAAAAACCGTGATAAGATTGGATTAAGTGGAAAGAGAAGCAGCTTAAAAAAGTCTAAACGGAGAAAATCAAAGCGGCATTTAAATTTCGATAAACGTGAGTGCAAATCTTTTAATGTAAGTTACCATAATTTCAAAGCTAGTTGTATTAATGAAGAGCGCTCAGTCCACATAGAGAGTAGAAGATATTCTTTTTCTTGCAAACCTAGTGTTTTGGTAAAATCGAAGCAAGAGCTATATTCTAAATGGATTTTGCTGTATAAGTTGTTTATAGGTTTAGTGCTTTATTTATTGTGCTATTTTTTTTGGGACATCCTACCCCCCCTGAATTACTTCAAGAGTTAAACCAAGTGTTGAGAGATTATTGTTCATTTAAAAAAATAAGCAGAATATTGGCTTACATCGGTGAATAAAACACTTAAAAAACCAAACGGTTTCTAGTTTTTCATGTATTTCACAAAAAGCTATATCAAATCAGATCGTTTTACAGTAAAGAAAGAGCCTGTACTACGCAATAAAGCTATCATCATTGACAAAATAAAACTAAACAACAAATTTTTTAAGCAACTTTATGGTGCTGAAAAGAATCCCATCTTTGTCGCTTGCCACTCGGTGCCAAAATGCCATGACATGAAGAAAGATAGTGAGGAATCAATTCTAATGCCTGAAAACGGTGTTTTTCATAAGGACCAGGCATTGCTAAATTTTTTGTGAGGCTGCTTGAAAAGCCAAAACGCTGATAAAATTCAGAATCACCTACAAGAAAAATAGCGCCGTAGCCTGATTTTTTTGCTATTTCAATTGCGTGCCGCATAAGAACTGATCCTATTCCCATACCAGAGCATTCTGTGGCAACAGCCAAGGGACCCAAAAGCAGAGCATGCTGTGTTCCATTTTGTCCTTTACGAAACCGAACATGCCAAAGACGCACACTGCCCACAAGCTCTCCAAACATATTTTTGACGACAAAAGAAAGCCCACATGCAGCCAACCTGCCACGACGCAAAGCCTCTGATGATTTACGCTTACGCCCCTTACCCAAAGTCAAATCAAGCAAACGCTCCCGAGGAAGTTTATCAGCTTCTTGCTCAGATGTGAGTGTAAAAAATTTACCATCTTTTGTTTGAAAGTTAATTATATCCATCTTTGTCACACACCCCACTATACCTTTGCCGCTACCAAAAAAACTCAAATCACATAGGATCGCAAAGGCTCAAAGCCATTAAATGCAACAGATGCGTAAGTCACTGTATAAGCACCAGTTCCATGAATTAACAACTCATCCCCAACTGTGAGGGATAAAGGTAACAAATAAGGTGTTTTTTCATAGAGAACATCCACCGAATCGCATGTTGGACCTGCCAAAATACAAGGTTCCATTTCCTTATCATCATGAGGTGTCTCAATAGGATAGCGAATAGCCTCATCCATGGTTTCGGTAAGACCATTAAATTTTCCAACATCAAGATAAACCCATCGAACATTATCATTGTCCGCTTTTTTAGATATAAGAACAACCTCTGTGCGAATAACACCAGCGTTTCCAACCATGCCACGCCCTGGTTCAATGATTGTTTCAGGAAGACGATTGCCAAAATATTTTTTCAATGAATCAAAAACAGCCGTACCATAAGTTTGCTCAGTAGGAACATCTTTCAAATAACGCGTTGGAAAACCACCCCCCATATTAACCAATTTCAACGCAATTCCTTCTTGTTCTAAGCACTTAAAAACTGTTGCCGCATCCAACAAAGCACGATCCCATGCACCAAGATCTGTCTGCTGAGATCCTACATGAAAGGAAACACCGTACGCTTGTAAGCCTAGTTGATGTGCACGACGCAGCACGTCAACTGCCATAGCAGGAACACAGCCAAATTTACGTGACAATGGCCACTCTGCACCTTTTCCATCGGTAAGAACACGACAAAAAACGCGAGCTTTTGGAGCGGCACGAGCAATTTTTTCCACTTCTTCAACGCAATCAACCGCATAAAGCGAAATGCCAAGTGCATATGCACGCGCAATATCACGCTCTTTTTTAATAGTATTCCCAAAAGAGACACGCTCAGGCGTCGCTCCTGCTTTTAAAGCCATTTCAACTTCTGCTACAGAAGCTGCATCAAAAGAAGACCCTAAAGAAGCCAGCAAACTCAAAATCTCAGGTGCTGGATTCGCCTTCATGGCGTAAAAAATACGGGACTGCGGAAATGCTTTTTTAAAATTTAAATAATTTTTACGAACAACATCAAGGTCAACAATTAAGTACGAACCTTCAGAACGATGTGCTGCGAGAAAATCACGAATACGTTGCGTTGCCATCTGCCAATTCTCCCAAGGGAATAAGCTTCCCCATTCTGTACGTGGACAGCACAGAGCTGCCAATAGCCAAAAGACAAAACACACACAATCCACTTTTACCCCAATGATTAATCAGGAAGTCAGCACTGTATGCAGCGAAAAAACAGCGCGAAAACGCGCTTGTTCTACTTTGTCTGCCTTTTTGATTGGAATTGAGAAAACGACTTCCGCACTGAAGGCAATGAGGTGTGCCTCTATAGTTATCCCAGCATTTGGACAGCTGGAAGACACCAGAAAGGCCCGACCGTCGTTGCTTCAAGATGTCCTCATTCTTTCGATTGGTCGTAAGAATGACTGGAGCGGTTAGTTCCAGGTACCGTACCGGATAATCTCACCATTTGAGAACCAGCGGACACCCACAGGCACGCGCGACTTTGGGCAAGGGTACTTATAAGATCAATTCCCCTTCATTTCAATCATTTTTTTGAATTTTAGAGATTCTCTATTTTTAAAATACAACATGATGCAAAAAAGCGACACTGCTTTCAAACAGATAAGCATCCTCATCTCTCATCTTTTCGTGCGCAAAACAAGAAATCAAGCACTCATTCTCTAACCTGATTAAAACACTTAAAGTGCCTTTTCCTTTTCAACAAAAAAAGCAAAATCTATAACTTTAAGGCACAAGTACCCTTATTGTTCTTGATGAGAATGCGCTGCACGCAATTTTAACAATTGGAATTGCCTATGACGCTCTCGAAAGCGCTGCCTATCAGCTTCACTGCGCGTATTATAACAAGCATCACACGAAACACCTTCCTCATAATGAGGCGATAATTTGCTTTCAGCATTGAGAGGACTGCGACAACCACAACATAATTCGCGTCCACACTCTTCAAGACCATGCCCAACAGAAACACGCTCATCAAAGACAAAGCATTCGCCACGCCACAAGCTCTCTTCTTTTGAAACTGTTTCCAAATATTTAAGAATACCACCTTTTAAATGATAAACTTGCTCATAACCAAGTTCACGCACATAAGCCGTTGATTTTTCGCACCGAATACCACCTGTGCAAAACATAGCAATTTTCTTTTTCTTTTTTAAATCAGCTTCATGCTTTGCTACCCATGCAGGAAATTCACGAAATGTTTTAATATGAGGATCAATTGCTCCTTGAAAACTTCCAATCGCATATTCATAATCATTACGTGTATCAATTAAAAGTGTCTCTTCATCTTGGATAAGGGCATTCCAATCTTCAGGTGCCACATAGGTTCCAACAACCTTTAATGGATCAATGCCTTCGACCCCCATTGTCACAATCTCTTTTTTCAACCGCACTTTCATGCGATGAAAAGGCATTTTGGACGCCCATGAATATTTAATCTCTGGCGTTTGAAATGCAGGTTCAGCATTAATAAAATTTACTAATGCCTCAATCGCAGTGCAAGAACCAGCAACAGTTCCATTAATGCCTTCTTTTGCTAAAAGCAGAGTGCCTTTAATACCCTCTGCTTGACATAAATCCAGTAAAGGCTTCTGTAATTGACGATAATGTTTTAAATCCGCGAAGCAATAAACAGCAACAACTCTAAAATTCTTTTCCATATTTCTGCCATAACGTGCGTTTCATTCAATTTCAAGACTTATTCAACTATTCTTTACACATTGTGCTCAACCAAACCATACTGATAATATCATTTTCTTGGAGGAAGCACACTCTTTGCCTCAAAAGAGGTTACCTTTTTCATTTTTCCAAAAACAAACCAGCCATATTTATTTTTTCATTGATGATCTGTAAAGTGGTGTGCATTTAGCACACACATCCCGTCAAAAAAAATTAAAAACAATTGAAAGCATATTGTGAATCGCAAATGCCTTCAATAAAATGAAGACAATGATCTAAAAAATCCCTCAACTAATCGTTGACGCAGGAACAATTTTAACAGTATAGGTTATAAATAAATTTGACGCGCAAAAGCAAAATTTATCAAAATATTCAAGTTATCAAAAGAATTTATCAGCCATATAAACAACCGCAACATCATCCTTTTTTTCATGCTGTAACGCCAAATGAATAACAGCTGTGAAAAATATTGACACCTTAAATTTCTCTCTTAAAACAGCTAGTGTGGCATTGCTTTTATAGCTTAGCCTTAGTGACTTTCCTTCTCTCAAATCCGCTTCTGTCTTACGGGATGGCACTCTATAAAATAACGCTGCGCATTGGTTCCAATTATCCATATGAGCGATTCTTGGATAATTCCTAAATAGACTTATTCAAACAAGAGCTCAAATGTCATGGGCATACGCATTACCACAACTATTCTTTTACCCAACAAAAGCACGTTCCACAACATAAGTAGCTGGTGCATTATTGGCACCTTCAATAAGACCAAAAGCTTCGCACATCCTTGCACAATCTTTCAGCATTGCCATGGAGCCACAAATCATCACTCGATCTTCATCAGGATGAATTGTCGGCAAACCAGTCCTCTCAAAAAAAGTACCATTCTCCATAACAGTAGTAATGCGCCCCATATGTTCGGAAGGCTCACGGGTGGTCATGGGATAAAATTTCAACTGTTGTGCATATTCACCAATTAACGGATCTTGCTGTAAAGAGACAACAAGATCTTTTGCATAGGTAAGCTCATCTCGCTCACGGGTTGTTTGAATAAGTACCACTTCTGAAAATTTTTCATAAGTTTCAGGATCACGGATAAGACTTGCAAAGGGAGCAACACCTGTTCCCGTTGAGAGAAGATAAAGGCGCTTTCCAGGAATAAGTGCATCAAGAACCAGTGTTCCTGTAGATTTTTTACGCATTAAAACTGTATCACCAATTTTGATTTTTTGAAGATGCTCAGTTAACGGACCTCCTGAAACTTTGATCGAGAAAAACTCAAGCTGTTCATCCCAAAATGGACTTGCAATAGAATAAGCACGATAAATTGGCTTTTCTGCATTCGGCAAACCAATCATGACAAATTCGCCAGAACGAAAACGAAAGTTTTCTGGACGATTCAGACGAAATTTAAACAAATGATCTGTGTAATGACGAACTTCCTGAACAGTTAACGCAAACACATTTTCAGGAATTGGAAAGTTTGATACAACGTCGCTAATATTTGACTGAACTGTAGTGGCAGACGTATTCATAAACTTTTCCTTATATTTTTATCTAAACTGAATCTCACATCTTTAAAATGATATAATACTCATAAAACTATCTGCCAATATTTCTCCTAAAATATCAACCTCTCAATTAACATTTTTGTATCAAAATTCACCATAATAGAAGAACCTAAATAAAAGGACATCATGTAAAATAATAGAAATGATTGCCTTATTTATTAAAGGATAACCTCGTTATTCCTCAAAAATATATACCACTCTACAGTTTTTCAGAATATTCTAAAATATGCTTCTCATAATATCCGAATAAGACAGAAAATCTCCAACAAAACCCAGAAAAACTATGCACATAACACCAATCGTACCATTGTTAGTAAAAATAGGGAAAACACAACATAAACATTTTGAAAAATCAAAATATGAAACATTTCAGTATGAATGATTTGAGAGCGTTTATTTTTATAAAAAGAGGAAATGAAGTTTCGTGATAAATTTTTGATAATAGAAATGACTTAAACTTATAATATCGCTAAAATGATACAAATAGAGAATAAGGTGTCTATCGACTATATTTGAAAGCAAGTATTTTACGTTAAAGAGTTGCTTCCATGATGCATAATTGAGTATAAACTGCTAATAATGTTGAAAATAAAAAGCAATATTCGCATCCCTTCCGCATATCGTAGAAACATATAGCAATAACCAAAGGGAACTTGGTGTCTTATCGACACAGATAGGATTTTAAAATGAACAAATCCGTTCATGATGAAACAAGTGCATCATTTCCTTATGCAGCTGTAGCAACCATTAATGTTGGTGCTCTTGTCGCTAATTATACCACTCTCGCCCAACATGTTGCTCCCACAGAATGTGCAGCAGTTGTAAAAGCAAATGCCTATGGGCTTGGTGCTGACCAAATTGCTCCTGCACTTTATCAAGCTGGTTGCCGTACTTTTTTTGTAGCGCAAATCGCAGAAGCATCCCAATTAAAAACTATTTTACCATCAGATGCTACAATTGCCCTTCTGAACGGACTTCCTCACATGGCAGAAGAATTTGTAGCACACTCTGGTATTGTCCCTGTTCTCAATTCTTGGAATGCAATTGAATGCTGGCAAACTCTTTGTCAAAAAAAGGATAAAAAATTTCCCGCAATTGTTCAAATCGATACCAATATGAATCGATTAGGACTCGACCAAAAAGAATTACAACAGCTTATCAAACAACCTACCCTTTTTGAAAAAGCGGAAATAAAGTACATTATCAGTCACCTTGCTAACGCAGATGATAACACACATTCATCAAATTATGCTCAATTGGCAGCTTTCAAAACCGCACTGACACAACTGCCCATCTGCAAAGCTTCATTTGCCAATTCTGGAGGCATTTTTCTTGGTTCAGATTTTTATTTTGACCTTGTTCGCCCAGGCATCGCACTTTATGGAATCGATCCCCATGGAAATCATCCAACACTTCTTAAACCTGTTTTAAAACTTGAAGCTCAAGTCATTCAAAGTCGTGAAAGTGATGCAGGAGTACCCATCGGTTATGGAGGAAGTTTTATTACCCGCAGACCAAGCATTCTTACGGTCATTTCTGTTGGCTATGCCGATGGCTGGCTACGCGCTCTTTCTAATAAAGGTGCCGTTTATTTCAATGGACACAAACTCCCCATTGTTGGCAACATTTCCATGGATTCCATTATTGTTGATTCTACCGATCTTGAATGCAAAAAGCTTCAAAGAGGTGATTGGGTCGAACTCATCGGAGAAAATCAAACTGTCGAACAAGTATCTGCAGATGCCAATACCATTCCTTATGAGATTCTCACTTCTCTAGGTTCTCGCTATAAACGCATTTACATTTAGAAACACCAAAAAATGAAGTGATGCAAATCATCATCTTGAAAAGTAGCATAATAGATTCTTCCGCAAAATATTTTGTGACAGCCAACGACAGTTCTTGCTCATACCCCCTCCTCAATATTTTATTCATCAGCGTTTTCATGAAAACACTTCACAGAACAATAAAAATGAAAATCATCAATTTTCTTTAAGAGTATTACCAAAAACAGAACAAATCCATAGAGGGTAATATCATCCAATTCATATGAAAAATATAAAAAGCCCACACATTCTGTGTGGGTTTTTTCTTCAGTACGAATAATAAATTTTAATATGTGTTTCCCAATGGCGGACAAGAACAAATAAGCATTCTATCCCCCGCGACATTATCAATACGAGAAACAGGAGGCCAATATTTATTCGCTGGATCAAGAGAGCAATTAGGAAAAGCAGCCTCTTGTCGCGAATAAGACTGCGCCCAAGCATCATCTAGAGTATCTACCAATGTATGTGGTGCATTTACCAATGGATTATCTTCTTTTGACCAAACCCCCGCACCAACTTTTTTAGCTTCTTCAGCAATCGATAGCAAAGCATCACAGAAACGATCAATCTCTGCCTTTGGCTCTGATTCAGTTGGCTCAATCATCAAAGTTCCAGAAACTGGAAACGACATCGTTGGCGCATGAAACCCATAATCAATCAAACGTTTTGCAATGTCATCAACACTAATCCCATACTGGTCTTTCAACACGCGTGTATCGACAATACACTCGTGAGCAACACGCCCATGTTTGCCTCGATAAAGAATAGAATAAGCCTGTGAAAGACGCGCAGCGATATAATTAGCATTTAAAATTGCTATTTGTGTTGCATATTTTAAACCATCCGCTCCCATCATCCGAATATACATCCATGTAATAACAAGAATGGATGCACTTCCATAAGGAGCCGCCGAAACCGCATGCGTCGTCCCATCTTGCGCATGACCTGGTAAAAATGGCTTGAGATGTGCTGCAACTCCAATTGGACCAACCCCAGGACCACCGCCTCCATGGGGAATTGCAAATGTTTTATGCAGATTCATATGGCAAACATCTGCGCCAATATCTGCCGGACGTGCAAGCCCCACAAGTGCATTGAGATTTGCACCATCAAAATAAACTTGTCCGCCATTTTCATGGATAATAGAGCAAATATCTTTAATACTTTCCTCATAAACACCATGTGTTGAGGGATAGGTAATCATTAAAGCTGCCAGATGCTCTTTATGCAATTGCGCTTTCATTTTGAGATCATCAATATCAACATCACCATCGCTCAAGCATTTCACCACAACGACTTTCATTCCTGCCATATGGGCTGAAGCTGGATTGGTACCATGTGCTGAGGCAGGAATAAGACAAACTGTACGTTGATGTTCCCCACACGATTGATAATATCGGCGTATTGCCAAAAGCCCAGCATATTCGCCTTGAGCACCAGAATTTGGCTGGAAAGACACTTGCGAAAATCCTGTGATTTCACACAACCACGCATTCAACTGACTCATCATTTCCTGATAACCTGCCGCATCCTCTTTAGGAACAAAGGGATGCATATGAGCAACTGTAGACCAGCTCATAGGCATTAATTCAGCTGCTGCGTTCAGCTTCATCGTACAAGAACCAAGTGGAATCATTGCCCGATCCAATGCCAAATCCTTATCCGATAAACGACGCAAAAAGCGCATCATATCTGTCTCTGAATGAACCGCATGAAAAAATGGCTGCGAAAGAAAAGCAGCATCACGCTCTTTTCCCCAAAATCGTGGAGAAACTTGATCAACTAATTGTGCACCAAAAAGCTCGGCTAAAGCACAAGCATCCTCTTTTGTTGACAATTCATCAAAATTGATCACAACTGTATCATCATCAAGAATCCGGATAAGACGCCCACCCATTTTTGCTTGAGCAGCAATCTCTTGAGCTTTTCCTTTCACAACAATGCTTACACAATCAAAAAAATATTCCCCTTCACAAGGAATCCCTGCTGCCTCTAAACCACCAACAAAACAGCATGTTAAATGATGAACCCGTTGCGCAATTGCCCGTAAGCCTTGCGGTCCATGCCAAACAGCATAAGCTGTTGCCATATTTGCCAACAAAGCCTGTGCTGTACAAATATTCGACGTCGCTTTATCACGTCGAATATGTTGTTCACGTGTTTGCAACGCTAAACGAAAAGCAACACGCCCTTTTGTGTCCACTGATTGACCAACAATCCGTCCTGGGATTAAACGTGTTAAAGCATTACTGACTGCAAGATAGCCAGCATGAGGACCACCAAATCCCATTGGAACCCCATAACGCTGCATAGAGCCGACAACAATATCAGCACCCCATTGAGCAGGCGGTTCCATAAGAGTAAGCGCCAAAGGATCTGCAACAACGATCACCAGCGCTCCTTTTTCTTTTGCTTCCTTAATGACGTTTGTATAATCGTTAAAAGTGCCTTTGGTATCTGGCCAAGATAACACAATCGCGGCTGTCTCAGAACAAATCTCACTCTTTTCGCTTATCTGAATGCCCTGTGTTTCGGCACGCGTTCGCGCAACACTCAAAATTTGAGGGTGCAAAAAACTTTGAAGTGAAATTTTTGTTTTTTTCTCACGCGCAAAACGCACAGCTATAGCATTGGCTTCAGCTAAAGCGGTTGCCTCATCAAGAAGTGAAGCTGCTGCAACAGGCAAACCAGTTAATTCACTAACCAATGTCTGAAAATAAAACAAAAGCTCTAAACGACCTTGGCTAATTTCTGCTTGATAAGGTGTATAAGCAGTATACCAAGCTGGATTTTCAAAAAGATTTCGCAAAATAACAGGAGGCACATATGTTCCATGATACCCCTGCCCGATAAAACTTTTATACAGATGATTTTGCCCCATAATCTTGGATAGCTCTTCTAAAGCTTGCTCTTGACTGGCTGCTTTTGGCAGATTAAGTGGACGCCCTAAATGAATAGACTGAGGAACCGCTTGAGAAATTAATGTATCAATGGAATCAAGCGCTAAAACATCAAGCATGTTTTGTATTTCATCAAAGCGAATTCCAGTATGTCGAGAAAAAAAACAACGTTCCTGCATAGCCACTCATCCAATCAGTGCTTTATAAGCAGTCTCATCCAACAACCCTTCAAGTTGCGTTTCATCCTGTAATTTCATTTTCCATAACCAACCATCTTGTTCAGCTTTCTGGTTTACCAATTCAGGGTTATTTACCAATGCCTCGTTCATTTCAATCACTTCACCATCAAGAGGAGCATAAACATCTGAAGCCGCTTTAACCGATTCTACAACAGCAGCAGAATCTCCCTTAGAAAGTTGTGTTCCAATTTGCGGCAAATCAACAAAAACCAAATCACCCAACTGCTCTTGAGCATAATGCGTGATACCAATCGTGACCACTTCCCCTTCAACGCTGAGCCATTCATGATCTTGTGTAAAGTAAATTTTAGCCATAAAAAATTATCCTTTAAAATAACGTTGTTCAACAAAAGGGAGTGAATGAACAGATAGTGCAATCTTTTTACCACGTAACTGAGTAAACATTTGCGTTCCTACGCTTTTCCAGTCAACAGGAACATAGCCCATTGCTATCGGACCATCAAAAGATGGACCAAAACCACCTGATGTAACCATTCCAATTTGATTTCCCTCATCATCTAAAAGTACCGCACCTGCACGAATCGGTTGGCGCGTTTGTGGCTTTAAACCAACACGACAACGAGAGGGACCTTTTTGGAGAGCTTCGAGAAAAGCTTTCGCTCCATAAAATTGTGCTTTTTCTCGAACATTTTTGGGAACAGCCCATGTTAGCGCAGCATCAATGGGTGTCATATCAGACGTAATATCGTTACCATGCAAGCACAATCCCGCTTCCAACCGAAGACTGTCGCGCGCGGCAAGACCAATCCATGCAACACGAGAATCACTGAGCAATTTTTCTGCCAATGCACGCGCTTGATCTTCTGGAAGAGCAATTTCAAAACCATCTTCTCCAGTATAACCAGAGCGCGTCACAAACCAATCTTGTTGTGGCTCAAACCCTTGCATAAAGAACAATTCATTACCAGACAAACCTGCATCAGCTATAACAGCTGCAGCTTCTGGGCCTTGAAGAGCAAGCAACACCCTTTCAAGAGCAATCACTTGACATTCAAAGCCAATAGCACGCCTCTCAAGTTCAGCAAGGTCAGCTTGTGCATTCCCAGCATTTGCTACCAACATAAAACGACGCTCTGCCAAACGCGTAAGAATAAGATCATCAAGAATGCCAGCTTGTTCATTAAGTAAATAGCTATATCGTGATTGACCTATTTTGAATAGTGCTGCATCAACAGGGAGAGCATAGGATAAAAATTCAGCAGCTTGTGCTCCCTCAATAGCAATCAGTTTCATATGAGAAATATCAAAAAGACCTGCATGAGCACGCGTATGAAGATGCTCTTTCAAAACGCCAAGAGGATAAGTTAAAGGCATTTTCCAACCAGCAAAGGCACCAAATTTTGCCCCAGCGTTTTCATGCAATTCGTGTAAGGGAAGCTTTTTTAAAGAAGATGTTTCAAATTGTTGTGATGTGCCCATAATATCTCCAAAGTTGCGTACACTTCCACACGATTGTGGCTGATCTCTGCACCCCTCTGTCACAAACCTGAGAGACTCGCGAAAAGAACTTTCGCTTACACCTTCGGCGCGGGCTTTCCGACTTTCCAGATCTGCCTTTCTTCTTTTACGGTCCTTAAAGCCTGAGAGATTATGGGCTGTTTTCCCCTTCGGCGGCAGGTGCGAAAGTTTGCAATCTGCGCTCTCCCGCAAAAGAATAAAAGAAGCAATAATGCTCTTTTTGACATGTTTTTGTCTATAAACTATCTTTTTTATACTGTCATCAGCAAAATGAAGAGAACACTTTAATTTTTATACTTGCATAGATTATTTTAAAGAGCTTATAATATTATTTATGCGCATGATAAAAACTGTAGGTGACAGCGCTTCAGTAAACAAGGAATTGTAGAAGCTGCAAATAAAAACACTGTTTAAGAACAATGCAAAATTTCGCGGATTAAAGGGATCAAATAAGGAGTGTTCTCTCTTTTATATGATCCAACCATAACTACAAAATTTGTATCTTTTAGCAGTAAATACTTAAAGGTAGGTATGGTCTTCGCGCGCAATAGGTTGGTTTTTCTTACCGCTAACAATGTCATAAACTGTGGTTATTTATGTGCCAAACCTCATCAAATAAAGGTTACATAACACTCATGAAAGCTGGCAATATTTATTATAATTGCGAAAATGATCTACCAAAACAAATTGCTCTTTTTCCTTTAGAGGGTGCACTCTTACTTCCAGGCGGTTTTTTATCGCTTAACATTTTTGAACCAGAAGCTCTCGAACTGGTTGAAGATGTTATGGTATCTAATCGTCTGTTAGGTATCATTCAACCACTTTCATCAAATACAGACTGCCTCCCCACACAACTTTACAAAACAGGCTGTATAGGTCGCATCACAAACTATAATGAAACAGGAAATGGGCGACTTCTCATTATATTACAGGGGATTTGTCGTTTCACCTTAGAACAAGAGTTGATACAAACAAAGCCCTATCGCGTTGCTCTTATTAAATCAAATATCAAAGATCTCCAAGAACCAGACGTTCCAGAAGGCATTAATCGAGAAAACTTGTTAAATATTGTTGAAAAATATCTTACCACACATGAAATAGAATATAATTGGAGCAGTATCATACAAACGCCTACGCCCATATTGGTTAATGCTTTTTCAACTCTGATTCCTTTTACACCAGCAGAAAAGCAAGCCTTACTGGAAGCTCCAGATATTGAGGTTCGCGCCCAAACTCTTCTTGCTTTAACTGAACGCTCACTCATGAAACAAACAGGCGCACATTGCTATCTCAATTAATGGATTTTAAAATATGAAAAAAACAATCACTGATCCTAAAATGCTCGAACTGCTCGTCTGTCCAATGACAGGAGGAACACTTTCTTTGAACCAAAAAACACAAGAATTAATTTCACTCAAAGCAAAGCTTGCTTATCCTATTCGCAGCGGTGTCCCTATCATGCTTGCCTCAGAAGCACGTCCTTTGCGGCATAACGAAAAAGAAGCGTATAAAAAATAAGCACGCTTCATGAGATTTGTCTTTTGCAAAAAACTGCTCTCGATGAGTTATATTCAATAAATATTCGTTGTTCATTTCATTTTGTCAGCGCTTCTCACTTTCAGAAAAAGAATGCGGAAAAATTATAGCATTTTCGCGATTTAACTTAAGAAAATTCCTTTTCCCAGCAAAAATGTCGAAATTGAAGTCATAACAAAGATATTGCAAAGCTATCCCTTATATTCCCTATGTTAAATGAAAATCTCAATTTTGGTTTTTTGTATAAAACCCGATTTTGAAAATACAAAATACAATCATTGCAAAGTTCAAACTTCTCAAGGAGAATAATTGACAAAAGATAAGCAGTTCACTAGACTGAAATGCTGTCAAGGAGGTATTCGTACCACTTGGCATCAATATTCAAGCTTTCTCAACTCTTAAAAAAACAAAAGGGTGGTACATTCAAGATGCACCTCCTTTTTTGAGATATGAGTTATAATAAAAACTAAACCTATGAAAACCAACAATATAATTTAATATTCCTTTGCAAACTCGCCCTCTCTTGAGTATAGCTTGGGGAAGAAAAGTGGAGAGGGACAGGAGTGAAAAAGAATGAGTTTTAAAGTTGCAGTTGTCGGCGCAACTGGAAATGTTGGTCGTGAAATGCTCACAATTTTAGAAGAGCGTGGTTTCCCTGCCCATGAAGTCGTCCCTTTAGCATCACGACGCTCGTTAGGACAAAGTGTGTCTTATGGTGATAAAACTTTAAAAGTAAAAGCACTTGATACGTACGATTTTTCCGACACAGATCTTTGCCTTATGTCTGCTGGAGGAGACATTTCTAAGCAATATGCTCCTAAAATTGGTGCTGCTGGCTGTGTAGTGATCGACAACTCATCCACTTGGCGTTATGATACAAATGTCCCATTAATTGTGCCTGAAGTAAATGCTCAAGCTATTGGTGGATTTTCTAAGCGCAATATTATAGCCAATCCTAATTGTTCAACAATTCAGCTTGTCTTAGCCTTAAAACCTCTCCATGATGCAGCTGGTATTAAACGCGTTGTTGTATCCACTTATCAATCAGTTTCTGGAGCTGGAAAGCAAGGAATGGATGAATTATTTGAACAATCACGAGCAGTTTTTGTTGCCGATCCAATCGCATCGAAAAAGTTTACCAAACGTATTGCCTTTAACGTCATTCCTCATATCGACGTCTTCATGGAAGATGGTTATACAAAAGAAGAATGGAAAATGGTGGTTGAAACGAAGAAAATTCTTGATCCTAAGATCAAATTAACAGCCACTGCTGTGCGAGTGCCTGTCTTTATCGGTCATGCTGAAGCTGTTCATGTTGAGTTTGAAAAACCATTAAGTGCCAGTGATGCACAAACCCTTCTGCGCGATGCACCTGGCTGCCAGCTTATTGATAAACATGAAGATGGCGGCTATATCACTCCCTATGAATGCACTGGAGAAGATGATACCTTTATTAGTCGTGTCCGTGAAGATATTACCGTCGAAAATGGTCTCGCTTTCTGGATTGCTGCAGACAATTTAAGAAAGGGAGCAGCATTGAACGCAATTCAAATTGCTGAATTACTTATTTATCATAGTTTGATAACCCCAAAGTCAGCGCCTTAAGCAAAAAAAGCAGCGTGAAGCAAAAAATGCCTCCCGCTGCCGTCTTTTCCGTAGCTCAACAATAGTGTGTGTTCTTTATCTTGATGGAGCAGGGTAAGTTATAACACGATAACGTGTTTCATTGCGTTCAAAATTTTTAAAATTAACATCCTCAGAGAACAACGGGTTATAAGCGGTCACGTGCTCCACAGATATACCCTGTGCTTTTGGTGACGGATTCAAAATTGTTCGCTCATCCCTCTTCTTTACGCCTGTAGCATCAACAACCACATCCACTCTGTATTGTTGCACTTGTTTTCGCATTTTTTTAGGCATTGTGGTTGTTTTTAAAAGGGGAACGATCTGATTTACTTTTTCCTTTTGTATTTTTATCATAGCGTTTGGTTGCACACGCATAGGTGCGAAAGAAATCGTAGGAACATTGTTGACATTTAAATAACGTGCAAATGCCCAGCCATCTCTCCCATTATGATGAATTGAGCACCAAGTTTTATTGGATAAACAGCCATTAATTTTTACTTTTGCTCCAGTTGGAACTGTTGCTATAGCTTTGTAAGTTGTAGCTGGACCTGTACGTAAAACCACATGACCCGATTCTATATAGGCAACGGTTCCAGCAACCGCATGAGATGTAGACATTCCAAGTCCTGACCCGACCAAAAACAACGAAATCATTGTGGTTGATAAAAAACTCTTGTTTAACATTCTCTTTTCTTCCTCTCCATAATGTGAGAGACAAAATATTTGCCTTTGCAAAAATTTGCCGCATTTCAATAGAGTGGGAATCAATTCTTGATCTTCTTGAAACCCCACCACATTTTGAGAAAAACTCTCTTACTCTTTCCCCTACCGCTTTGTCTGACACGGTCTATTTTTCTTGATTGCAGTGTTCCCTTTATGAATTTACTGCTTTCAACAACGTAATCTGATCGTCTGTTTATTCAGACAATCATCACATAAGGAAGTTTTGAAATTGCCATTGGTTCCCCAAAAAAATTATTGCAACACAAAAATTTATTGTCTGAATTTGGAAAAATAATCTCTAACTGATATATTGCTGTATATAAAAAGCGCACGCAAAATTAAGGGAAAATAATATTTTGAGAATAAAAATGATTGAATATTTTCTGAAGCTTTTATACTCTTGCACCTCTCCAAAATCGTACAGAATATATTGAATCTTCTCTTAAAAAATCCCTTGGAGAAAAAGACAAACGCACATGACATTAAAGAAGTTATTCCAGAGTGCTACTATCGGGTTACTCCTTTCCCTTTTTGCACTTTTTTTGTCTGCTGCCCTTTGCATAGCAAAGGACAAATCAAACATCAAACTCGGTGTTATGGAAGGAGAGGAAGCTATCATTTGGAAAGTTGCCGTTCAGCAAGCAAAAGAAAATGGTTTAAACATTGAACTTATTTACTTTTCTGATTACACCGTACCAAATGATGCTGTCCATGCAGGAGATATTGATGCAAATGCCTTTCAGCACACGCCTTATCTTAACAATCAAATTGAACAGCATGGCTACAAACTTTCAATTGCAGGATACACGTTTGTTACCCCAATGGGTATCTATTCGCATAAAATCAAAGAGATAAAAGAACTACAAAATGGTGCCAATATTGGCATTCCTAATGATCCGTCAAATGGTGGAAGAGCTTTACTTCTTCTTCATTCTCTAGGTCTTATTCAATTAAAAGATCCACATAATATTCTTGCATCTCCACTTGATATTATTGAAAATCCTAAAAATTTGAAAATTCGTGAATTAGATGCTGGCATTTTAGGGCGTGCAATTGATGATTTCGATATCGTACTTGTAAATACAAACTGGGCTTTGACAACTGGATTAGACTTAAAAAAAGATGCCATTGCGTGGGAAACCGCAGAAAATAACCCTTATAATAACATTATCGTCGTGCGTACTGCTGACAAGGGTGAGCCATGGGTTCAAAAATTGGTTGCTGCCTACAATAGTGAGCTTGTCCGTGCAAAAATAAAAGAAATTTTTGGCATAACAGCCCAAACATCTTGGTAATTGCAAATGGAAAATCCTGCTCTTATTTCTTTAAAAAACGTTAGCTGCCATTTTAAAAAAGCAGCGGATACTCCAGCAATAAATCGTTTATCTCTCGATATTCATGCAGGTGAAATTCTTGGTATTATCGGACGCAGTGGTGCAGGAAAATCCACACTCATGCGCTGCTTAAATGGATTAAAACGCATTAATGAAGGATCTATTTTTTTTGAAGGTGTCAATATTTCAAACCTCTCAGAAACAGAGTGGGCACCTTATCGCCAACGTATTGGTATGATTTTTCAACATTTTAATCTTTTATCGTCGCAAAAGGTTATTAATAATATCGAATTACCGCTGAAACTGGCAGGTGTCAGCAAAAAACAACGTCGTAAACGTGCTTTTGAACTCATTGAATTGGTAGGACTGTGTGGCAAAGAAAACTGTTATCCTGCAGAACTTTCAGGAGGGCAAAAGCAGCGCGTTGGTATTGCGCGCGCGCTAGCAGCAGACCCTAAAATATTGTTATCAGATGAAGCAACTTCTGCTCTTGATCCTGAAACGACACAATCTATTTTGGAACTTCTTGCCGATATTAACAACCGTCTCAATCTTACTATTGTGCTCATTACCCATGAAATGGAAGTTGTACGCGCCATCGCACACCGTGTTATTGTTCTCAATCAAGGACGTATTATCGAAGAGGGATGTGTGAAAGATATTTTTACGTCGCCGCAAGAAGAAACAACTATTTCTATGCTCAGACTTGTTACACCACAGCTTCCTGAAAAATTTGCGAAAAACCTTAAATCAACAGGGAAAGAAGCGGTCATTGAGATTAATATTGCAGGTGAAATTGCTCAGCAACCCTTTCTCAATCTTCTTGAAGATGAAATCGGTTTAAGAGCGCGTATTCTGCATGGCAACATTGACACAATCCAAGGTGAAACCATTGGGCGCCTCTTCCTTGGTCTTCCCAGACAAGATGAAGAAACCTTGCAAAAAGCTATCAAATGGTTGACCGAAAAAGGGCGATATTGCGAGGTGTTAGGCTATGTTTAATGTTCTCTCCCGTGAACTTCCCAATGCTATCTTTGATACATTGCTGATGACGATGAGCGCTTCTTTGATAGCACTTATTGTAGGACTTCCACTCGGACTACTGCTCTATATAACCGCACGCGGAGGACTTTTTGCATCACGCCTTATCAATTGTCCTTTAAGCATTATTATTGATAGTATTCGTGCTATCCCCTTTATTATTCTTGCATTCTACCTGTTGCCTCTCACCCGTATAGCCGTGGGAAGTGGTATAGGAATGCCTGCAGTGATTTTTGTTCTCACTATCTCTGCTATTCCTTTTTATGCACGAATGGCAGAACTCTCTTTTAAAACTGTTGAAAATGGTTTGATTGAAGCTGTTCGCTCCATGGGGGCGAGCCGTCTTCAAATTGTCAAGTATGTTCTTATTCCTGAAGCACTCCCTCACCTGACTACTGGGTTCACAGTCATGGTTATTTCTCTTATCGGAGCCACTTCACTTGCTGGATATCTTGGCGGAGGTGGTTTGGGTGATATGGCAATCCGCTATGGCTATCAACGTTATAATACTTTTATCATGACAATCGTTATTATCCTTTTGATCATTCTTAATGTTATTGTCCAATGGTCTTCTGATAAAATTGTACAAAAATTTGATAAAACAAAACATTAAGACATTTTAGGAATGTGATTTTTCTCCCCAATCATAGTAATGATAATCCAATGAGCAATAAGAGCTGGCTTTTTTAAATTTTCGATTTCTACCGTCACTTCATAATGAAAAATAACCCGACCAGAGGGACGAATTTCAGCATCTTTTAAAACAAAGCGGGCACGCACCCGCGCACCCGTCTTTACAGGACTCATAAAACGCACTTTATCAAAACCATAATTAATCCCCATCGTTGTACCTTCCAGCTCTGGAAGTGCTTCATAAGCCAGCGTAGACAAAAGCGATAAGGTCAAAAAACCATGAGCAATCGTGCCACCAAAGGGTGTTTCTTTTGCTTTTTCTTCATCCACATGAATCCATTGATGATCGTCTGTTGCACATGCAAATTGATTAATCATATCTTGTGTAACAAAACGCCACTGCGACAACCCTACCTCTTTCCCAATAAAGCCCGCTATATCTTGTACTGCCATCTTTCGCTGCATAATATCATTCCTACATCATTCCTTATTTATTTGACAAAAGCGCACTCACCCTCTTGCTTTTATAAAATCCATTGATTAGAGCATCAATAATAAAAGATTAATAATCTCATGAGCAAACATATTTTATAAATTGAGGAAAGTATCTTTTTAGCAGCGGAAAATTTTTAAATAGGAAAAAATAATGGCAAGCAATGTGAGCCTAACCGGTTTAGCGCGTGATTTGAAACAGCGTGCAGAAAACCACCAACCTATCCGCATTGGACTGGTTGGTTGTGGTGAAATGGGAACAGATTTGCTTTCAAGCGTTGCACAGATGGATGGCATAAAGATTGCAGCCGTTGCCACCCGAACACCATCACGTGTTTTTGATGCCGCAACTCTAGCCTATGGAGAAGATGGGCATGCACGCGAAATTGAAAATACCACTGCTTTAACCCAAACTATTGAAAAAGGTTTGATTGCTGCCACAGATGATATTGACCTTGTTTTGCGCCATGAGCAAATCGATATTATCGTTGATGCAACAGGCTATCCTGAAGCTGGTGCAGAAATTGGCTTCAAAGCGCTCGAAAATAACAAACATCTTGTTATGATGAATGTTGAAACAGACGTTACCATTGGTACTTATTTAAAACATGAAGCAGACAGGCGAGGTCTCATTTATACACTTGGTGCTGGTGATGAACCCTCTTCCTGCATGGAGCTTATCGAGTTTGTTTCAGCCCTCGGGCACAAAATTGTTGCAGCTGGGAAAGGTAAAAACAATCCGCTGATCTTTGATGCCACGCCTGATCTTTACGAAGAAGAAGCATTACGACGTAATATGAATGTACGCATGTTAGTTGAGTTTATTGATGGCTCCAAAACAATGGTTGAAATGGCAGCAATTGCAAATGCAACTGGACTTCTCCCCGATTGCTCAGGAATGCATGGTCCACAAGCGGCGCTCCAAGATTTAAACAAAGTGCTTGTCCCCAAACAGGATGGTGGGATTTTAAATAAATATGGTGTTGTGGATTATTCAACAGGTCAAGGGGTTTCCCCTGGTGTATTTGTCATCGCAGAAATAGCACACCCACGTCTACGCGAGCGTATGGAAGATTTAAAAATTGGTCAGGGACCTTACTTCACCTTTCATCGCCCCTATCATTTAACAGCAATGGAAGTTCCACTAACTTGCGCACGTGTTATGCTTTATGGAAAAAAAGACATGGTACCACTTAGTCACCCCGTAGCAGAAGTCTGTGCTGTTGCTAAAAAAGATTTACATCCAGGGGATCAATTAGATTTTATCGGTCTTTACAGTTATCGCGCTTGGATAATGAACATTGCAGAAGCACGCGCTCATCAAGCTATTCCTTGTGGTCTTCTGGAAAAAGCAACAGTGACAGCTGAAATTAAAAAAAATGAACTTATCACAGTGCATAATACTGCCATTCGAGAAAACCAATGGATTGCGCAGCTTCGGAGCAAACAAGACCTTTTGCTTAATTGCTCAGCCACCCACGTATAAAAAACCTTTTGCCTTTTTCCTGTAAAATAATCACAAGCTCTGTAAAAGAAGGCTTAGACTTTCTCTTTTGTAAAAAAAGAAGCACAAACTGAAGAGTTTAAATTGAAGAGTTGTAAATTTTTACCCGATATATATCGAAAAAACATCTTATATTCTTTTCAGTCATATAATCCACCAGCCTCCTCCCCCCTCCCAATAGCATCAACCACTTCAAATATTGGTTTTGCAAAAAAATGATGAATAAAACACAAAATGAAATAGATAAATATTTAGCGAGCTTGAAACACAAGCGACGCAATAGCTATCACAATACCAACTAAATTCCCTGTAATAAAAGCATAAAGTAATGAGACAATACTCACAAAACCACAAAATGCTGTAGATGCAGACACATCTTCAGTTTTCCCAAAAGCTAATGCCCCAACATCACGGATAACAGCCATATCGCTCCCCTGTATAACTGTATTTTTTCCTCGTTCAACAAGAACTATCCCCTCTTGATACCAAGCATTCGTAATAATCGCATGACTCTCTACAGTGTGAGTAAAACAAAGAATAGACGCGATAAAAAAACATGGACATATATGATTTTTAAATAATTTCAACATAGCTTTCTTTGCTCCTCTTTTTCTTTACTGAAAAAGTAAAAGAATATTTACATTATAGAAAAATCAAAAATTATATTAAACGTAAACTACAATATGGCTCTCTATATGAATAACATAATACATCATAATACATTATGTATTATATGTAAAGACATAAAAAAGCCATAATTTGAATTTTCAAAATAAAAAGTGATTCAGCAAAAAAAATGAATTATAAATAATCGAGGAATTCTCCCTCATCATGTATTACCAAGTTAACTAAGCTTGTCTAAAGGTCAAATTACCGTAATAACGGATATTGAAAAGCACTTGAGTGTAAACTATTAATCCCACATTATTAAAGTGCTACAGGATCAAACTATACTTTATCGCTCACCCATAGTATTACATCATCGTTGCCATAAATTTTGAGAAGATGCTTCAATATGGAAACAACAATATGTTTGTCAACGCTTTATAAGAATATATCAAAATAAGCATACATCAAAAAATGAACTCATGAATATCAAAAGAAAAGAATTCTTTATGGTATAAATTGCCATTAACGAGAAAGGCTCGTACACTCTACTGTCTTTTAGCCTCCCCCCTTCATTCTCCATCTCTCTTCTAACTTTTGTGGTATATACAGCCACTTAAAGGAGTAGATCTATCCGTTCCCCAATATAAACCGTATAAACTACATCACCCTGCAATAAACCGCTTTTATAAAATCAACCAATAAGTCTAATAGTTGCACCATGATAACATAAAGAACCTCTCCCCTTATTACACATTGAACCATTATATCGTGTAAATGAATACGTGCTTGCCTTTCTATAGCATTAATGCTCTACCAAACTTTCTTTAAAATCCCACGCATTACGTCAATTTCCCATCATTAACAAAAAAACTGTCTGACACACTTTGAAAGGAAGCTTTGTTCAACATTTTCACCTTTGAAATACAATGATAACATCCCAATAAAATGGCTCCCAAAGTCTTTAACAAAATAACTCTTCGCAAGCTTGATGAGAAGTCAAAATTCGTGATACCCACATTCCTAACCTCAACAATCATATTTTGTTCTTTTACCTCAATAGCAACAAGATAAGCTAGAATGTTCGCATCCCTGTCTAAACTTGAGCTCTGAATGAAAAGATAAAAATATTTATTTTAAATTCTATGTTATGGACTATTGAATAGTTCTTGAAAACAGCTTTTCAAAAATAATATTACTCATCGGACAATCTTACAAAATATATTTAATCTTCAAATATTGGAAATTTGCTATTAATCAAAAGTTTAGATAATTTTTTGCATGATATCTCTACCATTTTTAATAAATCTCTTCTTTTTGTCACACACAAATTTGATATAAAACTGCTTTTATTTGCGTTTCTCTCATATATAGATTAAGATTAAAGAAAATAATTCTACCATTTTTGACGACTCTGCTGCATCTATTGACTTCTTTTTTGACAATAAATTTATGATATCCAACACACCTTTCCTCGCTCTTTTGCCCTTGGGCGCACATGAATATCACGGAAATCATCTCCCCTTTGAAACCGACTGGATCATTGCACAAGCTTTTGCAGAAGCACTCACCTTACAAATGAAAAAGCAATTTCATATCGCACTTTTACCCGTTGAAAAAATTGGCTATTCTGTAGAACATATGGATATGAGTGGCACACAAACGCTTACTTTTTCTGATGCCATAGAACGGTGGATAAGCATTGGCGAGAACTGCTATCGTAAAGGGATCAAGCGTTTTCTTCTTCTCAACGCGCACGGAGGTAATTCGCCTTTAATGAACATTGTCATCACCGAATTACGAAGACGTTTTTCAATGCTTGCAGTGGCAACAAGCTGGAGTCGCTTTGGTTTACCGCTAGGCTTAATGAAGCCATCTCAACATCATCTTGATATTCATGGAGGGTTTATTGAAACCTCTTTAATGCTTTATTTAGCACCAGAAAAAGTGCATATGGAGAAGGCAGAAAATTTCCATAATAAGCAAGCTGACATGATTGACAGCTATCAATATTTACGCGCCTACGGTTCCCATGCCTTTGGGTGGAAAATGCAAGACATTAATCCGCAGGGAGCAGCAGGCAATGCAAGTAAAGCAACAGCACAAGCAGGTGAGGCAATTTTTTCTCATGTTCTTTGTGGGCTTCGTGGTTTACTTGATGATATTAATCGATTTAAAATAAGCGCGTTACAATAAAAGGTGCAGCCATGGAAAAGATACAAAATACGCCTCATAAATTTCCCGTTACGGTTCTTACAGGCTATCTTGGATCAGGCAAAACCACTCTTCTTAATCGCATTCTCAGTGAAAATCATGGCAAACGTTACGCAATCATTGTCAATGAATTTGGTGAAATTGGTATTGATAATGATCTTATCGTTGAATCGGATGAAGAAATTTATGAAATGAATAATGGCTGTGTTTGCTGCACTGTGCGCGGCGACCTTATTCGCGTTTTGGAAAGCTTGATGCAACGTTCTCATCGATTTGATGCTATTATTATAGAAACAACAGGATTGGCTGATCCTGTTCCTGTTGCACAAACTTTTTTTATGGATGA
This sequence comes from Bartonella propinqua, assembly GCF_047263965.1. NCBI lineage: Bacteria > Pseudomonadati > Pseudomonadota > Alphaproteobacteria > Hyphomicrobiales > Bartonellaceae > Bartonella > Bartonella propinqua. The sequence goes on from NZ_JBLEBK010000002.1 coordinate 86,276, forward strand.
TGCCGTACATGAAAAAACAGCGCTTGATAGTGTTATAGCAGTCGTTGATGCAAAACATTTTCCACTCCAACTTAAAAAAAGCCGTGAAGCTGAAGAGCAAATTGCCTTCTGTGATATCGTTCTCCTCAACAAAATTGATCTTGTCAGTGAAAAAGAGCGCAAACATGTTGAATCGCTCATTCTTGCGATTAATCCCCGTGCTATAATTTATGCAACAGAACGCGCGAACATCCCTCTTGATAAACTCCTCGATCGTGGTTCATTTGACCTACAACGCACTTTAGATAATGATCCCCATTTTCTTGATCCCCAGCATGCAGATCATGAATGTGACGCCGATTGTCATCATGATCATAAACATCATCATACAGCCACCATTCATGACATTACAATAACTTCTGTGAGTTTAAAAACAGGTGCCCTTCAACCAGAAAAGTTCTTCCCGTGGATCCAACAAGTGACCCAACAACAAGGTCCTGATATTTTGCGTTTAAAGGGCATTATCGCATTCCAAGGGGATCCTGATCGTTATGTCATTCAAGGTATACACATGATCCTTGAAGGACAACATCAGCGCCCATGGCGTGAAAATGAAAAGCGGGAAAGCCGACTTGTATTTATTGGTCGTACCCTTGACGCTGAAAAACTTAAAACGGGTTTTGAAAATTGCGCATAAGCGAGTAACAATGCCAAGCATTACCAATTACAATCTCCAAAATTATTGCCTTTCTTGTGGTTTTATTGACAATAAACCAGCTTTCATTTCAGTGGAGGGTTTAATTGTTTTTCTCAATCCAACCCCACAAACTATTGAAGTTCACCAAGGAATCATTTCAAGCCATTTTTCCCATGACAACACAGCGATCATCACAGGTGGCGAAGATGGAAAAGCTTGCCAAACCACATCAGATGGTCAAACAAAAGTGCTAGGGAAACAAGAGCGCAAATGGATAAGCCATGTTGCTTTTGGACCACAGAAAATTTTTGCCTTTGCCTCTTCACGCTTAACATCAGTAAATATCGGCAAAGAACAACAACAACTAACACATGAACGCAGTGTAGAAGGTCTTGCTTTTGCCCCAAAAGGTTTACGCCTTGCCATTGCCCATTACAATGGTGTTACCCTTCATTGGTTATCAACGAAAACAGCTCCAACTACGTTGATATGGAAAGGCGCACATTTTGATGTTACCTTTTCACCAGACAACCGCTATGTCATCTCTACTATGCAAGAAAATGCTCTCCATGGCTGGCGTCTCACAGATAATCAACATTTACGCATGAGTGGCTACCCAAGCAAAGTCAAAAGCTGGTCTTGGAGCCAAAAAGGAAAATGGTTAGCAACATCAGGTGCATCCGCAGCAATTGTTTGGCCTTTTCATACAAAAGATGGACCCATGGGGAAAGCACCGCTAGAACTCGGCACACGAGCAAATGCACTTGTCACCACAGTCTCATGCCACCCAAGCGAAGATATTGTAGCAATAGGCTTCAATGATGGAATGATCCTCTGTTCGCATTTTCGTGATGGAAAAGAAGCCCTTCTCAAAAATTGTGGAAAAAGCGCTATTTCAGCGTTAAGCTGGGATAAAACAGGACATCGACTCGCCTTCGGTAGCGAAAATGGCGAATGTGGTATTATAAACGTTAGGGCTTAAAAAAAGCACCAACAATAACGGTATATTTATTTAAAGAAGGTAAAAAATACCTCCCCTTGTGACTTGGCATAAAACCCCCGCCCCTTTTCTAAAAAAGGCGCTAAACCACAAACTCTCTCAAAAATAACAAGCCGCTCGCCTTCAAAAACTCCAGCAAAACGGCTTGCCACGAATATTAATACACTCATCCCCAATGAAAAAATAATGAAACCCAAAATTGTCCCCTCTACAGCTTAATTATCACTCTCGCAATATTTGAAAAATAACTCATAACGGTATTCCATAAACCAGACCAGAAACCAGAAAATATGTTATACGAAACAGCACTTACACTTACTTTTTCAAAACCTTCTGTTTTTTCAACATTTTCACCTAAAGCGCTGCTGACCGCCACATTCATCGCCTTAATATCTTCTTGTACTGCCATAGAAACAGAAATATTCTGCTCAAATTGCTCTCTTTCAACATTTGCATTAACATCTACAACTTGCAAAAGAAAACTCACAATTGCTGCAGAAACACCCAAAAACACATTTTTTTTAAACATTTTAAGCATAATGTCACCTCAAATTTTCTCCCCTCCATTCAAAAAATAAGCATTAGCTCAAAAAACACTCCCCTAAACATCCAAAAAAAAACGGAGATGCACTTATTAAATTATGTACGTAAACACATGAAACATTTTGTATTTTTATTAAGCTAACACAAAGCTACAACTAAAATTTACAACCAAAGATTGCATATTTTTTTAATACATCAAAAATGTGGTATAAAATTGATAATGTAAATTGTAGGAAAAATAAATTCTAAAAAAAATCAGCTTCTATAAGCTTATGCTAACAGATCAAATAACTGTCAAAGTGTAATTACGAGAACCGTTGGGAATGAAATCCCAACCCATCTTTAAAAAACGAAAAGCACCAAATCACACCCCCTTCAAAAATGACAAGCCGCTTACCTTCAAAAACTCCAGTAAAAACGGCTTGCCATGAATATTATATGCTCATTGTCAATAACAAAATAATGAGACTCAAATCGTCCTTCATAAGGGTTAACTACCGTTTCAGAATTGTCCATATGTAATTTATAGCTTCCCAAAGTAAACTAGAAAGTAAACCAGAAATAACACCACACGCAATAACAACAGTCAAGCTTGCTCTATGAACATTTGTAATCACAAAACCTTCTGTTTGTTCAATACTTTCATCCAAAGCATTAGCAACTGTCATATCCACTGGCTTAATACTTTCTTGTACAATCATAGAAACAAAGGAGGCCTGCTGAGAGTACTCTCTCTTAAAATTTGCATTAGCACCTGCAACCTGCAAAAAAGAACAAATAGCCACTACAAAAATACCTAAAGACACGTTCTTTCTAAATATTTTAAGCATAGCGTCACCTCACATTACCTCCCCCCCTTAAAATACGAAAAGAACTTAAAAATACCCAAATAAACATTTTAAAATATGGTTTCTTTATGTTCTATTCATTAAATTATGTCAATTTATAGCACACTATGTATTTATGTAAAGATAAAATATAAAAATAGCATAAAATCAGATTTATATTTATGATTTGCGAAAAAATACAACTAAAAACGATAACTGAACCCACCAGAAAAACGAACTCCTGAAAAACCTGCTTTGGTAAGATTATGCTGATAGACCAAATCACTATGAAGTATAATGTTGGGAGACAATTGCGAATAGACCCCCCCTCCAGCTTCTAAAGAAGAACCGAAAGCTCCTAATTGAAAAGCATCTTTAAAATGCACAGATTGCTTATCACTAAAATCACGAATAAAATGAAACTTGCCATAAAAAGAAATAACACGTGCATCTTCGGTTACAGTAAGTGTCTTTGTTAAACGCCCACCAACACGCATGATCCAGTGGTCAGGTTTGCCCATTTCAACATCAAAGCCGTCAATATCATGCGCCTTATTAAATTGCAGATTTTGATAAACAACCTGAACCTGCGGATCAAAAACAACATCAGCAACTCTTGTCATAAATGCTTTACCAATAGTCAATGAAGTACTTAAGGACTTACCTCTTAATGTTGCTGTTTTTCCCCATGCAGAAGTGAGAACATCACCTCTAAACAAACCATAAGACAAAAGACCATCTATATAACAGCCCGCATCATGTTCTATGCTACCATACGCTGTAACAGTCCATTTATCAAATGTACTTTTTTCACTTTGTTCAACATCCCGAGGCTGCAGAGAAAGTTTTCCATAACTCCCCATAACACCAAAAAATGTAGTACTGTACGCACTCTCGATTGTTTTCAATAAAATGCCCGTCTCTATAGCATTATAATCAAGATTACCTCCGTAACCATATTCAAGTGCAGATAAATTTGAAACATAACGGTGGTTGCTACCATAACCACGCAAAAAAAGAGCAGGATTTTCATCAATGTTCAACATTCCCCTGGAAGAAGTTCGCATAGTTTCCAATTGTTTATTTTGATTGCTAATATCCATCAAACCAGCATGAAATAAACTATTTGGCAAAAGCAAATAAGTCGGAACTTGTGGAACAACAGCTCTCACATTTTTCTCACAACAAGGAATAATTTCGGAAGCAGGAATAACCTTCAACGGAACAGCAATAGGATGTTTTTCAGGCTCAGGAGAAATGGTTTCACGCAGAACTAAATCAGAGGAAAGAACAACAGGAGAATGAGGTGGAGGCGTGAAAGAAGCAGGATCTTGCTCAGGTGCGCTAGGAACAAGTGGCACAACACTAGATTCAGATTGAGGTTTTACAGCAATAGGATGTTTTTCAGGCTTAGGAGGAACAGTCTCGCGTATAGCTAAATCAGAAGAAGGAACAGCAGGAGAACGAGGCGGAGGTGTGGAAGAAGCAGGATCTTGCTCAGGTGCGCTAGGAACAAGTGCCACAACAGTAGATTCAGATTGAGGTTTTACAGCAATAGGATTTTTCTCAGGCTTAGGAGGAACAGTCTCGCGTATAGTTAAATCAGGAGAAGGAACAGCAGGAGAATAAGGTGGAGGCGTGGAAGGAACAATAGCTTGCTCAGGGACACGAAAAACAGGGGGAACAGGCGCCACAACAGTGGATTCAGGCTGAGGTTTCACAAAAACAACATCTTGCTTAGGCTCAAGAGGAACAGTTTCTCGTATAGCTAAATCAGGAAAAGGAACAGCAGGAGAATGAGGCTGAGGCGTAGAAAGAACAATATCTTTCTCAGGTGTAGAAGGAACAGAGGAAACAGGTGGAGTGACAGGAGAACTTTGTTCAGGCACAACAGAAACAATAGGTGGCGTAACGGAGACAGGGGGATGCAGCGTCTCAGGATTTTGCTTAGAATCAACCTCTGTAACAGAATGAAAAACATTTTCGTTAGGAGTGTGCATAGGTATCACTGGATCAGAAACAGAAGAAGAGCCATAGTCAGGACGAGAAATAGGCTGAACATATTTACTTTCAAGACGAAAATCCCAAAACGCTTCTCCATGATCTACTAGCTTTTGATTGATATCTGCTGACCCGAAAGTAGATTGTGGACCATAAGCAACAAGATGATATTGATAAGGTGAATTTTTCGCTGCAACATAATTACGATTGAGTTGAAAAGAATTTGAGTTTGCTATTCCCGAAACCTGAATAATGGAAATACCTTTGCTATTTCCGACACCCGTTGATCCCCCTCGACTTTCTGGAACAATTTGCACATGTACTTTCGTTTCTCCAAAAACATTACCATGAATCAAAACACGGTCAGTTTTTTGATCGCTAATTTTTCCCCCTTCATCCAAATATGTATTGAGATAAATGCGTGCATTGCCTTCTGCATTATAAACCTTGCCAGACCCTTTATAAACTTTGCCAGCCCCTTTTCCAATGCGAAGTGTTTGATAATTATGAACCGTGTTGGTTGTGACCTTTTCAAAAAAAATAGAACTATTAATAAGATCTACAGATGAAATAGATGAAACTCCCATAATATGAGAATCTCGTAAATCTTTATGTCTTGGTCGAGATAAAATCCATTTTGAATCATTTTTTAGATGAAGATCAGCTGTAGAATGTTCATCAACACGAACCCCACCTGCAAGGGTAGAAGCATCTGCTATAATCTTTACAGAAGACCCTTTCTCAGCCTTTAGCAATACATTTCCAGAAACTTTTGTATCTTTTGAAAATTGAATCAAATTATCAAAATTTGTGCTATAAATAACCGTACTTTCTGGAACTATAAAAGTCGTATTTTGCAAATGGACGGTTCCTTTTCCGTGCGCAGTTGTTTTTGACCTTCCTGTATATGCTTCTTCCCAAAAAAAGCGCATGCCATAAAATGCATTACTGCGCACTTCAACATGGGAATCATTAATATCAACACGATTATTCATCCCTTCCAATAAAATACCATGAGCATTGATAACATTAATTGTACCCTTCTGAAAATCAATAGAACCATCACCTTGGAGCATATGAAAAGCTGTACTTTTATTATTATGGCTTGTTTTCGTCATTTGAGTGCCATTTTCGGTAATGGAAACGCCATCTAAAATAACTTTTCCCTCTCCTCCTGTTTGAACCCCAATGCCACCTATAAAATTAATTGTCCCTGCCACCATCTCAATTTTCGCATTACCATGACTAAAAAGACTAATCGCATCAGCACCCGTCTGAATTGTTGTATTAGTTAAAATAACAGCCGATCGTTTATCAGCTACACTAACACCTATGCGGACTGCATCAATCAATCCGCCTTGCATGTCAATCGTGCCATAATTAGCAGCCGTACCTATTAATACACCCTTTAAAGTCGAATTGATGAGAGAAACTTTTCCTCCCTCTGATATCTTTACGCCATTTTTCCAAGAACCTTTTTCTGGGTCATCATTTGTGCCCGTAGCAGGGCTGACAGTTATATCCTTCGCTCTAATCCATGTACCTGCTCCAACTGCTTCTATGGCTACATCAGTGCTATCATCAACAAACAGGTAGTTTTTATCAGCAATGTCGTGTGCTGCACCATCATTGCATCTATAAAATGGGTCACTTGTTTTACATGAGAATTTGTTCTGCCCAGAAGATTGCACATTAGCATTGTGCACAAAAAAAAGAACAACCGTTGTAAAAGTACATAAAGGTAGATGATTTTTAGATATTTTAATCATAATTCTACTACAAACTTTCTTCCCCTTCGCATTAAAAACAAAAATACGCATTTGGCTTAATTGGTTAAGCTGTGCGCATATATAATTCATTTTGTGTTTTATTAATCCATTTTGTGTTTTATGTAAAGCTAAAGTAAAAAAATTACGAAAAAAGTCGCAATCCAAGTTTGTAACTTTCACAAAAAAATGATGGGAAGATGCTAAAAAAACGATAGAAAAACTTACTAAAACTAAAAAAGCAATTATTTAAAAACTAGCTTTAGTAAATTAGCGCAAACATAAAAGTTGCAAAATATTAAGCGTAAAAGCTTCCTTTAGTCTCTCAAAAATAACAAAACTAAAGGCACCATTATAGAAAAGTATGATATCTATTTTCAAAATAATAACAAGACAAAACCGTTAAAAAAAAGCCACAAGCATAACTTGTGACTTTTTTAAAATTGTCAAAATATATAATTTGACTAAAAATGATAGCGCAATCCGCCAGAAAAAGTGGTTCCAGAAAAACCAGCCTTTGTAAGCTTATGCTGATATGCTAAATCACCATGAAGTGCAAACTTTGAAGATAATCGAGCATTAACCCCTAATCCAGCTTCTACAGAAGAACCAAAAGCACCCAACTGGAAAGCATCTTTAAAGTGAATAGACTGTTTCTTCCCGAAACTATGGGCAAAATGTAACTTGCTATAAACAGAAACAACACGTGCTTCTTCATCAGTCGCACTAAGTGTCTTAGTTAAACGCCCACCGACACGCATTACCCACTGATCGGGTTTTCCCATATTAATGTCAAAATTATCAATATCACGTGTCTTATTAAACTGAAGATGTTGATAAACAACCTGAGCTTGCGGATCAAAAACAAAACCTTCATCTCCTATTGCAAATGTCTGACCAGCAGTCAACGAAGCATTCAGAGAATGCCCTTTCAAAGTTGCAGTCTTGCCCCGTGCAAGAGTGAGAACATCACCTTTAAACAGACCATAGGATAAAAGACCATCCACATAGAAACCTGCATCATGCTGCATGCTGCCATACGCTGTAGCTGACCATTTATCAAATGCACTTTTTTGACTTTTCTCAACATCCAGAGGCTGTAAAGATAACCTCCCATAAGTCCCTATGACACCAAAGGATACAGTACTGTACGCATTCTCAATTGTTTTCAGTAAAATGCCTGCTTCTAAAGCATTATAATCAAGATCGCCTCCATAACCATATTCACGCGCAGACAAATCTGAAGCATAACGGTAATTTCCACCATAACCGCGCAAAAATAAAGCAGGATTTTCATCTTCTCCCAACATTCCAGTGGAAACAGTCCGCATAATTTCTAACTGCTTATTTTGATTGCTAATATCCATTAAACCAGTCTGAAATAAAGCATTTGGTAAAAGCAGATAAGTCGGAACTTGCGGGACAACAGCTTTCACCTCTGGTTTTGGTTCTGGCTCTGGACTTGGGTGGGGCTTAGGAGCAGGAGGTTTTGGGCTAGGACCTGGCTCTGGACTTGGATGAGGCTTAGGTGCAGGAGGTTCTGGGCTAGGGCTTGGTTCTGGCTTAGGTTTAGGATCAACAAATTTACTTTCAAGGCGATAATCCCAAAATCCCCCTTTACCATCAACTAATCTTTGCTCAGGATTGGAATTTCCTAAATCAGATGTTGATCCATAGGCATAAAGCTCATACTGGTAAGGCGCCTCATGCAGTGTGATATAATCACCATCTAGCAAAAAAGAATCTTGCTCTGCGTTTCCAAAAACCTGAATAATAGAAAAACCTTTATCATTACCATTTCCCGTGATTCCCCCTGGACTTCCTGAAACCGCAGCGACATGAACCACAGTTTTTCCAAAAACATCACCATGAATCAAAACACGATCGGTTTGTTGCTTATTAAGCGAACTACCATCATCCAGATATGCGTTAAGATAAAAATGTGCACCATCCTGCGCTCTATAAGCCTGCCCCTCTCCTTTTCCAATGTGAAGTGTCTGATAATCATAATCCGAAGTAGATTTTAATTGTTTAAAACGAATAATACTATCATTCATAAGACTTACAAATGACGCAGATAAACGATCTTTTGCAGTGTGAGATTCATATGAATCTCTCTGTTTCTTTGGTTGTAAAACCCATTCTGAACCGTTGTTCAAATAAAATTCAGCAGTAGAATCGTTATCAACATAAGAACCTCCTTCAAGGTTAGAAGCATCAACAAAAACCATTAAATTAGCACCTCTCTCAGCTTTTAATAATACCCCTGTTGAACTAAGAGAGCTCTGCAATAAACTAACAACCCCATAAGAATCTTCAACACCATAAACAGCTGGACTCCCTGAAACTGAAAACATCGTCTTATGCAAATTAACAAACTGCAATTTATGTGGGAAATCTTCCCTCTCCAAAGTCTCTCCAAGGTCGAGCTTCCTCCACCGCTCATCTCCTTGAAAATATATACCGTAAGATTCTTTACCATGTACTTCAAAAAAAGAATCTGTAATATTGATTTCGGTTGTTACAATATTGCCTCCTACATTTTTCCCCAAAAATGGAATTGAATTAGGAGTGTTGATTGTGTTTTCTATCTTTATGCCATGGAGATCCGTAACACTGACAGTTCCGCTTAAATTAACCATCCCACCATAATCTAAAAGAAAGGTCGTATGATCACCTTCATTGTTTTTTTTGCCTGTTCCAGTAATCGCAACACCACTAAGACTCACTTCTCCATTCACTATTGAATGAACTCCATGGCTCTCCCTAAAATTAATTAATCCACCTTTCATTCTAATTTTTGAACCGCCATGGCTGTAAAGGCTTGTCCGTCCACCATCCGTATTAATCTTTGTATTGATTAAAAGAATATGCGTTTTTTCCCCTAGTGCTTGAACACCATTTTTGCTCTCCTCAATATCCCCATTTTTTACCCTAAGAAATCCTCCACTCGCGTAAAGAGCTTGAATTGCGTTTTTAATGATTAAATTAGAAAAAATACCCTTCCCCCCCTCTGAAACAGACACGCCACGGGTAAAAGGTTTCTCTAAAACTTCACTTATAATAGATACATTTCTCCCCCTTACTTTCGTTTCTTTATCTCCCATCTCCATATCATCTTTTTCTTTCTCCGCATTTCCCTTTATCGTTATAGCAACAGGAGATCCTGAAGGAACTGTGGAAACATTGCTCGGAGTAATTTTATAAACTTGATTGTGAACTACTTTTTTTGTACAGTTACTTGTGTCGCATACATAATATGTATATGCTGTAGAGGTATCATCTTTCTCGCGAGAGTTATTATAGTCGCTAACATCATTATCATAAATTATTGTTGGCCTACTATTATAGGTGGTTTTGATAAGGTAGTTTTCGATATTATAGTCGACAGGATTACTATCAATACCATAGTTAGGATGCTGAACTGTAATGGTATAGAGGTTTTTACTCTCGTTACCATTATTGCCATGGGCATTATAGTCAATCTCGACAATATTACTTTCGACGATACTACCATCCTCATTTTCGCCAGAAGAATAAACCTTGATGACATAAGGACCACTGTTGGCATCACCATAAGTAGATCCATTTTCCCCTGCGCTCACGCTACTCCCTATTCCACTCTGTAAAAAAGTAAAAACAGCCGTTGCGAGAGTACATAAATATACATGATTTCTAAACACTTTAATCATAGCTCCATCGAAATTTCCCTTCCCCTCCGTTAAAAACAAAAGCACCAGCAAAACATCCTCATATATCAAGACAAAAAGGATGAGCTTACCGCTCACTTGACTGGAACATGAATTATTCAAATTAAACTCAGCTGAAATTCTATTAGCAATACAATAACTACTTATAAGAGAATAATCATTAAACACAATCAATACGTGTATAATACATTCTGTATCTCGTGTAAAGTGAAAATAGGAACGAATAGTACAATTTAAAGTTGTAGTTTACCTTAGTAATTTTCCAAAATTACTCAAAGATCTGAATAAGAAAAGATAGCCTCAACCAATAGAAAAACTGATGCTAAAAAACTAAATTTTAGCAAACATATGGCTCATGAAAATGACTGATGAAATAAGTTACCATAAAGCGAAATATTTTAAGACATGGCAGCACTAACACCAAACTTCCCCCGCCATTCAAGATCCCTTTAAAAGAAAACTGGCTAATGTGTCATATATCAAAAAAAAATTTCAAAAAATGCGCTGTATTGCAAAAAAAATGATACGACAACCAAGTACTTTTTCTCACAAATTCCAAAGAAAGCTAACTTTGAGAATCTTTTTCGTTAGTATCAAATAAGGTGAGAATTTTTTATAAGAGAGCACAGACTGTTATGAACAAAAAAGGCAGCACAGCGTGCTGCCTTTTTTCAAAGTGCATATTTTGTATCTTATTAGAACTGATAACGCATTCCGCCAGAAAAAGTAGTTCCAGAAAAACCAGCTTTTGTAAGCTTGTGCTGATACATCAAGTCTCCATGAAGCGCAAGATTTGGAGACAATCGAGCATTAATACCTAATCCAGCTTCTACAGAAGAACCAAAGGCACCCAACTGGAAAGCATCTTTAAAGTGAACAGACTGCTTTTTCTCGAAACTATGAGCAAGATGAAGCTTACCATAGAAGAAGACAGCACTTGCATCTCCAATTTCAAAGCCAGTAGGATTTTTAGTCAAACGCCCACCAACACGCACTACCCATTGATCAAGCTTGCCCATATTAATGTCAAAATTGTCAACATCACGTGCTTCATTAAACTGAAGATTTTGATAAACAACCTGAACTTGTGGATCAAGAACAAAACCTTCATATCCTGTCACAAATGCTTGACCTCCAGTCAATGAAACACTTAAAGGATTTCCTTTCAACGTTGCAGTTTTGCCTCGTGCAAGGGTGAGAACATCACCTTTAAACAGACCATAGGATAAAAGACCATCTACGTAGAAACCTGCGTCATGCTGCATGCTACCATATGCTGTAACGGACCATTTATCCAATGCGCTTTCTTGACTTCTTTCAACTTCCAAAGGTTGCAGAGAAAGTTTTCCATAAGTTCCCATAACACCAAAGGATACAGTGCTATATACATTCTCGATTTCTTGGAGCAAAATGCCTGCTTCTACAGCGTTATAACTCAAATCTCCTCCATAACCATACTCAAGTTTAGATAGATCTGAAGCATAACGGTAACTACCACTATAGCCACGCAAGAACAAAGCAGGATTTTCGTGAGCTTCCGATATTCCACTAGAAGCAGTCCGCATAGCTTCTAATTGCTTATTTTGATTGCTAATATCCATTAAGCCAACATGGAATAAGCTATTTGGAGTAAGCAGATAAGTTGGAACTTGTGGAACAACCTTAAACCTTACATCACGTTCAGGATGAAGTGTAGATTCGAACGTATTATCTACAGAAGGTGTAGGTAAAGCATGTGCAGAATCAGTCACATCAACAAATTGATTTTCTAGACGGAAATCCCAAAAATCTTTACCACCTTCAACCAACTTCTCATCAAAGTACACCGTCTGTGAGCGTGCCGTCGGACCATAAGAACGAAGAGCATATTGGTAAGGTGAATTTCCTAACGCAACATAATCACCATTCAATTTGAAAGAATCTGCCTCTGCTGTTCCATAAACCTGAATAATTGAAACACCATGAGCAGTTTTAGCGCTTTCTTTGTTTTGCTCTACACTGTCTGAAACAGCGTGTACATGCACTATAGTTTGTCCAGAAACACCACCATGAATTAAGAGACGATCTGTTACTTGATCACTACTCAAATCTTCAGGGTTCAAACGCGCATTTAAGTGAATTGAAGCATTCTCGTGCGCACTATAGACAGTACCACTTCCATTGCCAATGCGGAGTGTTTGATATGGTGATCCTCCTTCAGACGCTGAAGATATAAACTTAATAGCACTGTCTTTAAGACTGATAGATGAAATACTTGAAACAGTGTCACTAGCTTTCTTACTCTTTGTTAAATGCCATTCCGATCCATTAGATAAATCTATCTTAGCATGAGAATTGCTGTCAACACGAGCTCCCCCTATCAGTATAGAGTTATTAGCTGAAATCGATAGGTCAGAGTTATTCTCAGATCTCAACAGTAAATCACCAGAGAGTGTTGTTTTCTCCTCTAAAGAGATACGACCTTTGAAATTATCACCATAAACAGCAGTACTATCTTGAGCTTCAAAACGCGTTCCCTTCAATGAAATCGTCGTTACTTCACCTGCAAGATTTTCCTGTGGCAATACCAAACCTCGCTTCGCCCGTACTGATTTAGTAGCACTATCACCTTGAGCCTCTGATACTAACACTACTTGGTTTGCTTTTTCTGGCGTCGTACTTGGCTCACTAACGTCTTTTTGTACACTATCATTTTCAACATTTAATACCAGCGTTTCTTTCTCTTTTCCTTCTGGTATCTTGTTTAAACCTGACTGCTCGACGTTTTCCTGTAACGCCCCATCTAAATACATACCGTAAGATTTGTCACCACTCACTTCAATAACTGAACCTTCAATAGTAGCTATATTCTGAGCTCTATCAGTACCACTATTCACAACCCATAAACCATGGCTATCGGTATCGACAGTCCCGTGATCAAAATCAATAGAACCACCATTACTTAATAAAATGGCTGCTCCATCAGCAAGTGACGAAGAGTTCGGATCTACACCTTCTCTCTTTCCAGTGATGCTCACACCTTTTAATGTAGCATGCCCTCCCGATGCTGACCTTACCGCTACCCCATTTGTAAAGTCAATAAACCCTTCATTCATTGACACGGTACTACCGTTACTACTACTCAGACCAGCAACAGCCAAAGGTCCTCTTACATTAATTTCTATACCATCTTCTAAGCGAATAGACGATGCAGAATCAGCCAGAGCACCTACATAAAGGGCGTCAATCATCCCACCAGTCATTTTGACCGATCCACCTGACTGAGCTTCCACGCCAATTGGAACAGACATAATTTTTGATTCCTTTATAATAGCTTCTCCATCTTGTTCTGCAAGAACAGCACTCACAAGCTTTTTCAATATAATCCTGTCGCGCCTCTCAGATACAAGACCTGCACCAATGATATTCACTTTTTCCATGGTAACAGTTGTCTTATTATTATCCACTTCCTCCCCATTGCCTGCATCAGCACTTGTCTGCGCCCTTTTTACACGCACAACATGCTGATTATGATCACTCATTTGAATAACTTTATCCGTTATTGTGTATGATTTACCATCTTGACACCAAACAGAATTTCCCTTCGAAATTGTTTCATTCGCATCAGTACCGCATGCAGAATTACTAGGTTTTTCATCAGCATCACCAGTACGCGCAGACGCATCAGATAGAACGCTTACAAAATAAACGGGATGCGTAACAGTTTTAGAAGGAGCAGGAGGCGGATTATTAATAATTACGTCATCAGAAATAAGATTCATAATAAATTTAGAACCGTCACTATATCTAAATACATCTCCATTTTGAAGATACTTAGGCTCAGAAACAAGCTTAATAACTGTAGGATCACCAGAAGCAGTTTCTACAGAAGAAGCTGTTGCATCTTCTTGAACAGGTTTTTTAGCAGCTGCATCAGTTGTATCACTACGAGTAACATCTTCAGTAACCTTATCGCTCAGAGCAGGAGCTGCTTCACTTCCATCTACAGAAGGCGCAATGTCATATGCGATTTCAGAACCTGAAGACGTAGAGTCAGGCAATTTTGTAATAGTTATACTCTCTCCAGTATCTAAACCATATGCGACGTCATCTACAGAAGGTACAATGCTATATTCAACTTCAGAACCTGAAATCGTAGAATCAGAGTCAAGTAATTTTACAATAGTTATACTCTCTCCAGTAACTGGATCAAACGAAATAATGCTAGAAGAGCTAGATGGAATTATATAAGGATCTGTAGGCAAAATACCCCCAGCAGCTGCAGTTTCAGAAGCTACAGGTGCATCTGCAGAAGGAGTTGAAAGTACGTCTGCAGGATTAGGAATCACAGGCTTAGTACTAGAAGCAATTACAATTTCATTATTTATCACTTCCTTCTCTAAGCGGAAATCCCAAATTTTTCTATTTGTGTCAGTTTCACCATCGAAACGCACCTTTACAAAACCCGCATCGACTGGCACGATTTCATCGGTTGGAGCATAAGCACGAAGAACATATAAATAAGGAGCATCTCCTAGCGTAATATACTCACTACCCAGTTTAAAGGAATTTTGCTGTGCTGCTCCAGAAACCTGAATAACGGAAACACTGGAAGCGCTTCGGATATTTTGAGCACCGCTTCTTTTACTTCCCTTAACGCCTTGCACATTTACTGTAGTTGTTCCAGAAACATCACCATCAATGAAAAGTCGATCAATGACTTGTTCGTCACCCACACCGCTAAGATCCTGTTGCGCTTTTAAATAAAGCACAGCACGATCACGCGCATTATAAACTACACCACCTGTTCCATTTCCAATATAAAGTGTTTGATACTTGTATCCCTGACCTGTTTCACCAGAAAACTGAATATTACTATTCTCAATATCCACAGACGAAACACATGCACTCATATTATTCAAACATGAAACGTTTTGTCCAGTTTGTGTTAACAACCATGATGAATAATTAGATAAATGAATTCTGGCTAGAGAAGTGCTATCCGTATCAGCACCACCCAAAATCGAAGAACCATTAGACAAAATGAAGACATCAGACCCGTTTTTAGATTTTAACAAGAACTCACCAGAAAGCATTGCACCTTCTTTTAAAAAGACATGTCCCGCAAAATTATCAGCATAAACAGCTGTACCATTTGGAACCCTAAATGTAGCATTTTTTAACAAAACGGATCCTAGATTTTTTGCAGGAGCCTGCACTTGCGCAGCTCTGCGCACTCTCAAATGATCTGCTTGGAATTCACCAAAATACATACCATAAGAACCTTGGCCATTCACTGTAATATCTGATTTTTCAATATTAGCCTGTTTTGGACCTTCTGCATCAATCGGATCAAGACTGTTATAAACATCACCGTTACCGCCAGTTACACGCAACCCAGTGAAATCTGTAACATTAACGTTCCCATTAATAAATGTAACAGAACCACCATCCTTTAATAGGAAAGCTGAACGCGTATCGTTTTGCTCATAACTAAAGTAACTCGCATTAGCGATTTTAACTCTGTCTAATGTAACACGTCCTTCAGATCCTTCAGACTGAACCCCTACCCCATCCACAGTAACTGACCCACCTGTCATTTGTATTGTGCCACTCTTACTCAAAAGAGCAATTGCGCCTTTATTATTTTTGCCCATCCTGATATCTGTGCCATTTAAAGTAACAGTTGAATCCTGACCTGATTGAACTCCTACCCCTTGAGTAGAAATTTTCCCTTTTGTCATTGTTACTGTACTGCGGCCTTCACTAACAAGACCGATTGCATCTTCATTATCAATCATCCTGATATCTGCGTTATTTAAAGTAACAGTCGACACCTGATCCGCTTTAATTCCTACTCCCCTTGCAGAAATGAATCCACCATCCATTGTTACGACAGAGTTGTCACTCTCAATACCAGTTGAGTCTTTATCTTTCCCCATCTGGATCTCTGTTCCGCTCAAAGTAAGAGTTGATATCTTACTTAACTGAATCCCTACCTTACCAGCAGAAACCGACCCATCATCCATTTTTATAGTAGAGTTGTCACCGACAAGACCTATTGAGTCCCCATTTTTCCTCATATCAATTTTTACATCGTTTAAAGAAACTATTGATTTCTGACGCGACTCAATTCCTACCTTATCTGCAAAAATAGACGCACGATCCATGTCTATAGTAGAGTCGTCACTGATAAGACCAATTGAGTCTTTATTGCTTTCCATTATAATCTCTGTACCATTTAAAGTAACAGTTGATTTTTTACTCGACTCAATGCCTACCCCCTTCGCCAAAATTGCTCCATCTTCCATTGTTATGGTAGAATTCTCACTAACAAGACCCTTTGCGCTTACATTGTCCTTCATCTTAATTCGTGTGCCACTTAAAGTAACAGTTGAATCTTGAGTTTTAATTCCTACACCATTTGCAGAGATCTCTCCCCTATCTACTTTTATTATACTGCCCTCTTCACCAATAAGACCAACTGTGTCTGCACTGTTCCCTCCCTCAATCACTGTGCCTTTTAAAGTAACAGTTGCGTCCTTATTCAGCGCTTTAATTCCTACTTTATTTGCAAAAACTGATCCCCCTTCCATTGTTAAAGCTGACGGCTTGCCATACACTTCCTCGACCTTAGAGGTTTCAACAAGAATACCAATTCCGTCTACACCATCACCCATATCAACATCTGTTCTTATTAAAGTAACCTTTGACCCTTGTTTTGCTGCAACCCCCAGATTATTTGCCAAAACCAGCCCATCTTTTATTGTTATGGTAGAATTTGTACCAACAATACCAATCGCAGCTGCATTATCTCCCATCTCAATCATTGTACCATTTAAAGTAACAATTGAATCATCAGCGCTAATTCCTGTATCATTTGCGACAATCAATCCACCTGTCATTGCTAAAGTAGAGCTATCACTTATAATACCAGTTGCGCCTACATTATCCCCCATATCAACCACTGTATTGCTTAAAGTAACATTTGACTGCAGAGTTGATTGAACTCCTGTCCCTTTCGCAAAAATCCACCCATCTGTCACTGTGATTGTACCAGAAGTAGAATAAATACCAATTAAAGGGAAATTTTTCTCCACATCAATCTTCTTCGTCGGCTCATCAGCAATTGTTATCTTTGTTACAGTAACAAGCTCCGTCCTTTCTACAGCCTTTTTTACAGTCTTCTTTAAAGCATCAATCTCCGTCTTTGCTAAAGTACCAATCTTCGTCTTTGTTAAAGTGACTTCTGACCCACTACCCTGCGCGTCAACTCCCCTATCAGTTGCAGAAATCGACCCACCTGTCATTGTTATTTTACCACCCGCGCTCTTAAGACCGGTCGTTTCTCCAACTTTCCCTGCACTAACCGTTGTGCCTGTCAAAATAATCTCTGCCGCATTTGACGATTCAGCTCCTACTTTACCTGCAGAAACTGACCCATTTGTCATTGTTAGTTTTCCGCCCTCACTCTTAAGACCAATGGAATTTTCATGTCGCTCCATTTGAATCTGTGTACCATTTAAAGTAATCTCTGATCCCTGACCCGACAATTGAGCTCCCAATTTCTGCGCAGAAATTGTTCCACCTGTCATTGTTATTGCACCGCCATCACTGCTCTTAAGACCAATGGAATCTGCATGTTGATCCATTTGAATCTGTGTGCCACTTAAAGTAATAAATGCATCTGCACCCGATGATTGAGCGCCTACTTCACTTGCAGAAATTGATGACCCATTTGTCATCTCTATTGCACCGCCATCACTACTCTTAAGACCAATGGCAACCGCATTAGCCCTCTCACCAACCGTGATACCGCGCAAAGAGATTCTCGATCCCTGACCTGACGATTGAGCGCCTACCTTATTTGCAGAAATCGACCCATATTCAGCATCTATTGCACCACCACTATCACTGCTAAGACCAATAGCATTTGCACTACCCCCCATCGTAATCTGTGCACCACTTAAAATAATTTTTGATTCTTGACCTGATGATTGAGCGCCTATCTTCTTCGCAGAAACCTCCCCACCTGTCATTGTTATTGCACCACCACCATCACTGATAAGACCAATAGCATCTGCACTATCCCCCATCGTAATTTGTGCACCACTTAAAGTAATTGTTGATTCTTGACCTGATGATTGAGCTCCGACCTTACCTGCAGAAACTTCCCCATCTGCCATTATTATTTTACCGCCCTTACTCTTAAGACCAATAGAATCTTTATGTTGCCCCATTTGAATCTGTGTACTACTTAAAGTAACTTCTGATCCTTGACCCAATGATTGAGCTCCTACTTCAACTGCAGAAACTACCCCATTTGTCATTGTTATTGCACCACCGCCCTCACTCTCAAGACCAACAGCACTCACATTTACCTGCACAGCAGGCGTCGTAGCTTTTAAAATAACAGTTGACCCCTGATCCTTCGCCTTAACACCTATCTTACCTGCAGAAATTGATCCACCTGTTATCTCTATTTTACCACCGCTCTCACTGATAAGACCAATAGCATCTGCACTATCCCCCATCGCAATCTGCATATCACTTAAAGTAACTTCTGATCCCTGACCTGATGATTGAGCTCCTATCTTCTTCGCAGAAATCTCCCCACCTGTCATCGTTATTGCACCACCACCCTCACTGATAAGACCAGTAGAATCTTCATATTGACCCATTTGAATCTGTGTACCACTTAACGTAATAGTTGCTCCTGCAGCCGACGATTGAGCCCCTACTTTCTTTGCAGTAATTGCCCCTTTTGTCATGTTTATTTGACCGCCATCACTCTTAAGACCAATGGAATCTGCATGTTCAACCATTTGAATCTGTGTATCACTTAACGTAATAGTTGCTTCTGCAGCTGACGTCTTAGCGCCTATCTTACCTGCAGAAACCCCTCCACCTGTTACTGTTATTGTACCACCCACACTCTCTAGACCAATGGAATTTGCGTGCTGTTGATCCATTTCAATCTGTGTATCACTTAACGTAATAATTGCTCCTGCAGCTGACGTTTTAGCTCCTACCTTACCTGCAGAAATCTTCCCACCTGTTACGCTTATGTTACCGCGATTTGCACTGGCAAGAGCAACGGAATTTGCGTATTGCCCCATTTCAATCTGTGTGCCATTTAAAGTAATTTCCGCATTTTTGTCCGATACCCCCGACGAGAAAACCCCTACATTCTTTACAGCAATTGACCCATTGATCATATTTATTTGGCCGCCCGCATTCATAAGACCATACTTACCTGCACCATCCCCTTTTTGAATCCGTACGTTATTTAAAATAATTTTTGTACCATCGTCCGATGTGTTAACTCCTATATTATCTGCAGAAATCGTTCCACCTTGCACATTTATTACACCCCCTTCCTCACCTAAAAGACCAACGGAACCTGCGTGTTTGCTCATTTCAATCTGTGTACCGGTTAAAGTAATAACCGCGTCTTCACCTGATACTTTAGCTCCCGTCTTCTTTGCAGTAATTGACCCATTGGTCATGGCTATTTGACCGCCCACACTCTCAAGACCAACATCACCCGCATTTGCCCCTTCTTGAACCTTTGTACCAGTTAAAGAAATAGTTGCCCCTACAACTGACGTTTTAACCCCTACCTTCTTCGCAGCAATTGACCCATTTGTCATATTTATTTTACCGCGCGCACTCTCAAGACCAATGGCATCTGCACTGCTCGTATTGCCCCCCATTTGAATCTGCGTGCCCGTTAAAGTAATGGTCGCTTCTGCAACTGACGTTTTAGCCCCTACCTCCTTTGCAGCAATTGACCCATTGGTCATATTTATTTGACCGCCCGCGCTCTCAAGACCAACATTACCCGCATCGTCCCCTTCTTGAACCTTTGTGCCAGTTAAAATAATGGTTGCGTTTCCACTGGATGTTTTAGCCCCTACTCCCTTTGCAACAACCGACCCATCTGTCACTGTTATTCTGCCGCTCTCATTTTCAAGACCAATAGCACCTGAATCGCTTGTACTGCCCCCCATCTGAATCTGTACATTGTTTAACGTAACATTTGCATCATCCGACGTTTTAACCCCTACCTTCTTTGCAGCAATTGACCCATTTGTCATTGTTATTGTGCCGCCCGCACTCTCAAGACCAACATCACCCGCATCTGTCCCTTCTTGAACCTTTGTGCCAGTTAAAGTAATGGTTGCACCTGTCAACGTTTTAGCCCCCACCTTCTTTGCAACAATCGACCCATTTGTCATTGTTATGTTACCCTGTTCACCCTCTAAACCAATGGCATCTGCACTGCTCGTATTGCCCCCCATTTGAATCTGCGTGCCAGTTAAAGTAATGGTCGCTCCTGCACCCGACACTTTAGCCCCTTTTTCCTTTGCAGCAATTGACCCATTTGTCATGCTTATTTGACCGGCCGCCTTACTCTCAAGACCAACATCACCCGCATCACCCCCTTCTTGAACCTTTGTGCCACTTAAAGTAATGATTGATCCTGCATTCGACGCTAAAACCGCCCTGTTCTTTGCAGCAATTGACCCATTTGTCATGTTTATTGCACCACCCGCACTCATAAGAGCAACATCAGATGTCTTGCCCCTCATTTGAATCTCTGTGCCAGTTAAAGTAATGGTCGCTCCTGCATTTGATTGTGCTCCTACTCCCGTTGCCGCGCCCGCAGAAATCGACCCACCGCTCATTGTTATTGCACCGCTCTCTCCCAAAAGACCGATTACAGCGTCTGTATTCTTCATATTAATCACTGTATCTTGCAACTCAATAGATGATGACGCACCCGTAGTACTCGCACCCACAGCAAGAGCACCAATCGCTCCATCTTTTATCGTGATTTTCCCACCTTCTATAGCTTTAAGCCCAACTAGGAAACCATCAATCTTTGACGGAGTCTCACCACTTTTCTCTAAAGTAATATATGATCTTGCACCCGCTTGCACAGCAACACCCTTAAAAGAAGATAGATTACCTTGCTTAACATCTTCCGCATTCACAGTGAAATTTTCACCAGTAATAGACACGCCTTTTGCTATAAAATATGCCTCATCTGAATCCTTTACAGGCCGAACATAATACATGTGAGAATATTTTTGAGTCTGCGATTGAAGATTAAGGCGCGTCGTCGATGGTTGATCCGAAAAACTGACCCCCACACTTATAGCAGCACTAGTACCCGCGTTAGTAGCCGCATTGCTCCCATCTATCTGAAACTGAGATTCCTCTAACGTATATTCTACACCGTTTTTACCATCTCGCACAACATGTTGCTGACAAGAGCGAGGCTTGATATTTGCCGAAAAAGGATAACAGACCTGCGGATACCCTTCTCCACCTGAAGGTTTCCCTATACCAGCATTCACCCCTTGTAAGAAAAAGAAAACACTTGTTGTGATAGCGCACAAACGCGTATGATTCTTCAACACATTAATCATAGATCTAACTTTCCCAATAAAAAATTGCAAAAACAATGGTTTGCAAAAACATAAATTTAAGTACAAAACGAGACATAATACGAATTCGTAACATAAGATAAACAATATTACAACATAATGTTTTTTATTAATTTATCGTATTGTGCATAAAAATGCCTAAATTAAATTATTTAAACAGAGAAACTCCCTGTAATATTTCCAAGATAAAAGGATGTAGTAATCATGGTCAAATATCTGAAACGGATAGTTTCCGTCTTAATTGTTGCAATGAGCTTTGCAACATTTTCATGGGCAAGTGTGAGTGCTAATTCAACTATAACAGTAGAACATGTCTCAGGCATTGCCACTGTTCCCACTTCGCCTCAAAAGGTTGTTGTGTTTGACCTTGCATCACTTGATAATATGAATCGTCTTGGTATCAAAACAGTTGCTGGTGTCCCTGAAGGGAAAAAGCCTGTGTACTTACAACAATTTGATAATGCACAATATGAAAAAATTGGTACTATTTTTGAACCAGATTATGAGAAAATTGCCGCACTTCAACCCGATTTGATTATCATTTCTTCGCGGACTCAAACCAAATATAAAGATTTATCTAAAATTGCTCCAACTATTGATTTAACCGTTAAAAACCAAAATTCTCTTGAAGATATTGAACGCAATATGATTCTTCTTGGAAAAATTTTTGGCAAAGAAAAGGAAGCAGAAGAAGAGATTGCGAAACTCAAGGAAAATTTAGCGACCGTTCGTCAAAATACCCAAGGAAAAGGTACGGGACTCATATTGATGACCTCTGGTGGAAAAATAAGTGCTTTGGGTTCTAAATCACGTTTTGATATCTTGCACTCTCAATTTGGAATTGCCCCTGCAACTGATAAACTCACTGTGCAAAAACATGGACAACTCATTTCCCCTGAATTTATTCTCGAAACCAATCCTGATTGGTTATTGGTTATTGACCGAGATGCAGCAATTGGACGAGAAGGACAATCTGCAGCACAACTGCTCAACAATGAACTTGTTCAGCGTACAACAGCTGGGAAAAAAAGCCAAATCATTTATTTGGATTCTTGGAGCTGGTATCGAGCAGGTGGCGGTCTTACTGGGCTTAACGAAGCAACTCAGCAAATCAATGAAGCCTTTACAAAAAGCAAATAAGCGCACAAATTAACTTATTTGTCATACAGTCAAATTTAAGAGTGGAGTTTTTTCATAAATGATCTCTACTCTTTTTTGTTTAAGAAATGATTCAACGTGAAAAATTACTGGATAGCCATAACAGTTCTTATTTCGCTGTCAATTTTGAGTATTTTTGTTGGTTATTCTGACGTCACACCTTCTCATCTTTTATCAGGTGATCCCCACGCATGGCTTATTTTCTGGCAAACACGCCTTCCCCGTACCGTTGCTGTACTTTTGGTAGGTGCAGCACTTGCACTCTCAGGCATGATTATGCAATTGCTTACACGCAATCGCTTTGTTGAACCCTCAACTGCTGGAACCGTTGAATCCGCATCTCTTGGCATTCTTTTTGTCATGATTTTCCTCCCTGATATCCCTGTTTTAGGGAAAATGGTTGTCGCAACAATTTTTGCCATGGTTGGTGCATTGTTTTTTATGCTTTTATTGCGCCAAATTCCGCTAAAATCTGTCCTCATTGTACCACTCACTGGGATTATGCTGGGCTATGTTCTTGGTTCTCTAACCAACGCTATTGCTGACTATGAAATGCTTCTCCCTTCTCTTCAAGCCTATTTATTTGGCAGTTTTGCAATGATTCTTGATGGAAATTATGAGCTTTTATGGCTGTCTCTTCCCCTATGTATTCTTGCCTATTTCACTGCTGATCGCTTCACAGTTGCAGGTCTTGGAGAAGATTTAACCAACAATCTCGGACTAAATTATCGTACAGTCATGTTTTTTGGTCTTTTTATTGTCGCATCAATCACCGCCGCTGTAATTTGTACAGTCGGTCGAATTCCCTTCGTTGGGCTGATTATTCCAAACCTTGTTTCAAGTTTCATGGGTGATAATATGCGTCATACAGCTCCTTGGGTAGCAATCAGTGGTGCAGGGCTGGTCTTGATCTGTGATCTTTTGGGACGAATAATCCATCATTCTCTTGAAATTCCTATCAGCACCATGATGGGAATTATCGGAAGCTTTATTTTCATTATGCTTCTTTTACGCTGGAGAAAGCATCTTGGGTAAAAAGAAAGCAACAATACTTGTACTGACAACTCTTATCATAATGGCGTGCACAGTCATCAGTCTTTATATGACATGGAATATCAATATTTATACATGGACATTCCGTCTAACGAAACTTGTTTCACTGCTTCTCATTGCATATACCATTGCAGTTTCGACTGTTTTATTTCAAACAATCGTTAACAATCGCCTTCTTACTCCTTCTATTATGGGATTTGATCAGCTTTATATTTTAATCAAAACTGTCACGCTTTATTTTCTCGGCTCTCTTGCTTTACCCTTTTTAAATGAAGAAGGACAGTTAATTCTTGAAGCTTTCATTCTCATTATCTTTGCAATAAGCCTTTTTCGCTGGCTGTTTTCAGGCAATCTAAAAGGACTCCACTTAACACTCTTGATTGGTGTTATTTTTGGCGGCTTTTTCTTTAGCTTACGCATGTTTATGCAATTACAGTTAAATCCAGATCAAATGATGAATTTAACAGACATCATGTTTGCAAATTTTAATAAATTTAATACATCATTAATAAGCCTTGCCACAATCATTGTTTTCATCGTAAGTTTGGTTAGTTGGCGCTTGCATCGCCTTCTTGATATTCTCGCTCTTGGACGCGAGACGGCGCTCAACCTTGGAGTAGATTATCATAAAAGTGCTACAATTATTCTTATTTTTGTCTCTATTCTTGTATCCATTTCCACAACACTTGTAGGACCTGTCACCTTTTTTGGACTGTTAGTTGCTAATCTAGCCTATGAACTTTCTCCTCAAGCAAAACACAGTGTTGTCGTGCCGATTGCAATATTACTGGCTATCATTTGTTTAGTTGGTGGACAATTTATTTTAGAACAAATTTTCAATATGGCAGGACGCTTAAGTTTCATTATTGAATTTTGTGGTGGGATCTTCTTCTTAACTTTACTGATGAAGGGAAAACTAAAATGATTGAAATTAGCCACCTTTCCAAAGCCTATGGAGCGAGATTGATTATCGATAATTTATGCCTTCATCTCCCCAAAGGGGGGATCATTTCTCTCATTGGTTCCAATGGTTCTGGAAAATCAACCCTTTTAATGATGATAAGACGTCTTCTACCAAGTCATCATGGTACAATTAGTATCGACGGCTTTGACATTTACAAAATGCCTCACGATATTTTGGCTCAAAAGCTTTCACTTTTGCGTCAAGATAACCCTTTATCCGTTCGTCTCACTGTGCATGATTTAGTAAGTTTCGGTCGCTATCCTTATTCCAAAGGTCGCTATAACAACGAAGATAAACAATTTATTGATAGTGCACTTCGATATTTCGGCTTACAAGACTTAAAAGACCGCTTTTTGGATGAACTATCTGGAGGACAAAGACAGCGCGCTTTTATCGCAATGGTTATCTGCCAAGATCCCGATTATCTTCTGTTGGACGAACCATTGAACAATCTTGACATGAAACACTCCGTTTCCATGATGAAGCAATTACGCCGCACAGCCGATGAACTTAAAAAGACCATTCTCATTGTCATGCATGATATTAATTTCGCATCATCTTATTCAAATATGATCGTTGCACTCAAAAATGGTAAAGCAGCTTATTGTGGAACACCAAAAGAAATTATGCAGCCAGAAATTCTTAAAGATATTTATGATATAGATATTCAGATACAAACAATCCAAGGCGTACCAATTGCCCTTTATTATCAATGAATTTTTCTTAATTCTCATCATAACAAAAACTCTTTTTTGCGCTTGCGTGCACTATAAAATCTGCTAAAAATGGCAACGTCTACTTGCTGGGGAATAGTTTAATGGTAGAACAGCGGACTCTGACTCCGTCAATCTTGGTTCGAATCCAGGTTCCCCAGCCAATCTTCAATCAATACGCTATTATTTACTGACCCATCAATATTCGTGTTTTTTAAAGCAACTTTTGGTTTCTGACTCGAGTAAATTTCTACACGACTTGCAACTCCTCCCCTTATCTATTGTTATTGTAGAATATTCACTAACAAAACCCTTTGCGCTATTACCTATTAGTGATTATAGTGAAAATTTGAACGTTTTTGGCTCTACTCTTTTTCTATTCTTTTACTGTATGGTCACTCTCCAATTTCTCTGGGAGTTTTGCCCCCTTCACTGCCAACCACTTCCCATCCATTTCCTGAAATGAAAGCAATGCTATATCATTTTTAATGCAAAAACGCTCTCATGTGTCAAACCGTGAGTTTTGCATTAGCCGCACATGTCATTACGCATTTTCTCAAAAAAACGCAAAAAACAAAAAATTGACCAACTTCTTATTGATGATAATGTATCAAGAACCACAATAATCCACTCCAGCAGCTCTTTAAAATGCCTTCCATCTTGATTTTATGAAATTTCTCAGAGAAATAAATGCGCAGTTATCTCAAAATACTGCACTTCACAATGAGTGAAGCAAATGCCCTCCCCTATTTCAATGGTGCCTTATAGATTTACTTGGCACACATCTCCCCCATTACTACCTGTAACATGTGTATCATTATTTTATAAATTGAAATACAAAATATCCTTTATGTGCGTAAAGTTGCGTCCTTCTCATAAAAGGATATAACAAGAGGTAAAAAATGACAAAATCCGCAACTTCACGCTTTACATAAAAGATACATAATGTACAAATTCATGTTCGAATTTGTGTCTATATGAGATTTAATAATTTGTCAAATGAGAATGCTATCAAATAAGATAAAATGATAAAAAATAATTTAAAAAATATGTGAAATTTAATTGCTGTTTTTTACGTAGTGCCAATATTGCCCACATATTCTACCATTTATCGACGATAACTCCCCAAAATCAGTGTCTTTAGCATTAACTTCTCAGTGTATTGCATTGCTGTTTCTAAAAACTCTCTGAAGTATATATTTGAAGTATCAAATTCTACAAAATGCCTTGTTTTGATCTTTACAAAAAACACACTATAGATTAAAAGCCGTTTCGGTTACTTGCGCCATCAACGAGATGGAATGAGCATGGAGAACATATCAACATTAAGGGTATATCTTATGTATAAGAAAAGTTTTTTATTATGTACAGTTGCTGGAACTTTGATTTTCTCTCATTTTAGTTTGGCTTATGCAAATACTCCCCTTGTTGAGCACGCGCAAGTTAATGTTAATGCGAAAGGAGAAACGCATCAAACTCTCAATAATGTTAGTATTCGCGATGGTTTTTTTGCAGTAATTGTAGATGGTCAACAATCAGTACTCACAATTGAAAAAGGGAAGGTCTTTTCAGGATTTGCTGCATTTAGCGCATCAAACGGCGCGCTCATTGATGCTAAAAAAATGGATATAACAGCATTGCAAGTGGGTTTACAAATCGGAAGCTCTACAATTAACCTTGAAGATTCTGTCGTAACAGTTAAAGGCGATCATAAAGGCTATGGTATCTCTCTTGTAAAAGGAACAGGAGATAAGAAAAGTGAGGCAACACTTACCAATACAAAAATTTCTATTGTGGATGGTATCGGTATTTTAGGAGAAGCAGCAGGTGGTAGTGTCCATCTGAAAAATTCAGAAATTGATGCTGATATGTTATTGAAAAATGTAAGCTCATCCTTTTTGCCTATTTCCTCAACTCTTGTATTAACTGCCGACCATTCAGTTTTAAAAGGAAAAGCAAAAACATCATCAGATAAGAAAACAATTTTGACTTTGAACAATGACAGTCACTGGTTTTTAAAAATTAGTGAAGGCGAGGTAGATAATGATCTCAACATGTTCAGCTATGCGCTGCGCAGCATTGATGAAAGAGCCCACTCCAACATTTCAGTACTTAATCTCAACGATAGTACTATCATGTTTAACGAACCGACAGAAGGTCAATATCAAACCCTGTATATAGGGAAGCAAGAGCAAAAAGCTGATGCGCTTATACTTCCAGCATTACAAATACCAGGGTTAGCAGATGAGCATCAAGAACCTGATACGCAAAATGTTTATAATGCAACTGGCAATGCAAATGTTTATTTCAATCTTAAATGGAGCGATGGTGCAGCAAAAGAAGAGCAAAAAGCTGATCGGCTTCTCATTCACGGTAATGTATCAGGCAATACAACAATTCATTTGAAAAGTTTTTTAAATGGTGAAGATAAACAAGCAGAAGGCGTTATTCCTGTAAATACGCGTGGTCTTTCGCTCATTCAAGTGTCTGGGGAAGCAAATGAAACCAGCTTCAAGTTGGTAAATGGTTACGCCACAATGAAGGGTTCACCTTATAAATATACGCTCAATGCCTTTGGACCAACATCAAGCCATGGAAAAGCGGATATTGAGCAAAGTCTCTTGGGAGAAAATGAGGATTTTTGGGACTTCCGTTTACAAAGTGTCACTCTTGATCCTGATGCAAAAATTAAGGCTTTTGTGCCACAAGTAGCAAGCTATTTAGTGATGCCTAATGCTATATTTTCTGCGGGATTTACTGATGTAAGTAATCAAAACGCGTTATTAGATGATATGCAAACAACCGCATCTGAAGCAAGAAATAATAAAAAGAGAGGAGTTTTATTTTCCTCCTATGGCAATAAAGTCACATTATCATCCAACCGCACGCCATTACAATATGGCTACGGTGCTGATGTTTGCTATGCGGCATTACAAGCAGGTATTGTATTGGCTGCAATGGAAGGTCAAAATATCTTTACAAATTTTGGTCTTTTGGGAACATACAGCAAACTTGCTTTTACCCCAAAAGATATGGAAGGTTCTGGGAAAAGTACGCTTGATAAATGGTCGCTCACTGCATACAGCAAAATCCAATATGATAATGACGTGTATATAAATGCGCTCCTTTCTTATGGCACCTTGCAAGGAAATATCACCACAGATCTTATAGGAAATACCGCAAAGGTAGAAAATACAAAAATGTTCGGTGCATCTGCCACCATTGGTAAAAAATTGGCAACCGGAACTGAAGGATTGGTCTTTGAGCCACAAGCGCAACTTATTTATCAGCGTTTAATGTTTAATATTATTGATGATATTGATAACTTTGAAGTGGATATGGGTACCCCTCATCAATGGGTAGTACGTTTTGGTGGACGTTTAACACAAACGATGATTTCTGATGAAAAGAACCGTACTGTTTCTTTCTATGGAAAATTGAACGTGCTCAAAGCTTTTAGTGATAAAAACACAATCAAGGTTGCTGATACTCTCCGCTTAGATTCTATGGGCTCTTCAATTGAAGGTGGGCTTGGTATTCGTGCACAATTTACTCATAATATCGCACTTCATGGTGATGTCAGCTATCGTCATAAGCTTCAAAAAGCTGGTGCATCTGGGATCAATTTTTCTGGCGGAATACGTTACCGTTTCTAAAAAAATCTTAATCAATATCTTTAAAATGAAAACAAAGCAGTCCATATGGGCTGCTTTGCTTTTTTTGAAATGTACAATATCTTAAAAGCTTTAAAATACGCTTTTCTCCCAGAGGATATGAAAGGCTCTAAAAAAAGTACGCTTGATAAATGGTTGCTCACTGCATAGAGCAAAATCCAATATGATAATGGATGTATATATAAATACGCTCTTTGCTTATAGCACCTTGGCAGAAAATATCTCAGCAAATCTCATCGAAAATACCGCAAAGGTGGAGAATACGAAAATATTCGGCGTATCTGCCACCATTGGTAAAAAATTGCTAACAAATACTGAAGAGTTGATCTTTGAACCACAAGCACAACTTATTTATCAGCACTTAATATTTGATGTTATTGACGACATTGATAACTTTGAAGTGAATATGGGTATCTCTCATCAATGGTTAGATACATAATGGGTCTTATACATAATGACAGGCGTTTAGCACAAACGATGATTTCTGATGAAAAGAACGTACTGTTTCCTTTTATGAAAAATTGAAGGTAGCCAAAGATTTCAATGATAAAAACACAATCAAGATTGGTGATACTTTTCGCTTACTCGATTGAGTGTAAACTTGGTATTTATGCAAATTCACTCAGAATACCGCACTTCATGGTGATGTTAACGATCATCATAAACTTCAAAAAGCGAGCATATCTAGATCAAATTTTCTGGTGAAAATACCTATCGTTTCTAAAAAAAAATCTTGACCAATCTCTTTAAAACAAAAGCAAGGCAGCTATATGAAGCACTAAAATGTAATTTGCTTTGCTCTTTACAAAAATACATAATGTATTAAATCTTTTTTAGATCTTTTATTAAAGAGAGGGGGATAAGTGTTTAGGAATATATTTTATGAAAAAAAGCTTCTTATTATCCACCGTTTCTGGAGTTCTTTGTTTCTCCTATTCCAGCCTGTCTTATGCCCTTAATGAAACGACGACATCACCATCATCTATAACTGCAACTTTAGCATCGGATGAAAAAGAGGAAAAGCCTGCATCGCGTGTATCTGTGACTAAACCTCCAAGCAATATACAACCTGTGTCAGAAAGTACAACGACTGGATCTTCTAGAGAGCATGCAATTGAAATTACAGGTTCTCATCCTCCATTTTATATATTTGTTGAATCTGAAACTTCCTCAACTCCAGAAACAGGAGAGACATCTCCTCTAGATACGGAATCTGCACCTACGGACTCTTCACCTGCATCTACGGATTCTTCAAGAGCTAAGCCTAGAAAACGTCCAGATCTCGCAGATTCCATACCTAAAAAAAATATGTCTGAAAAACCTGTAAAGCCTGAAGGAGCTGACCAAAAAGAGGATAAACCCATTAAGCAAGATGATCCAAATCAAACGAATCCTCCACAAGCTGAGAGTGCACAATCTGCGATTGAATCTGTAAATGGTGAAACTGTAACTCATCATAATGTTAAAGTTTACAACCGTTTTTTTGCTGTACATGCACAGGGAGAAAATTCAGCAATAAAGATAATAAATGGAACTGTAAGCTCAGGTTTTGTTGCACTAAGTGCAATAGATGGTGGAAATATTGATGGTGCAGGTATTACTGTATCATCTCCAGTAACTGGTTTGCTAAACGCACAAGGTACTATCAATCTTAAAGATTCGACTATAACTGTTACAGGAAGTCACCACGCTCGTGGTATGGTTTTCCGAGACCGTTTTTATAATTTCAGAAACCAAAATGCACAAAATGCTGAAGGTGCCCCTCCAAAAGAAACTGTGACCAATAAAGTGGGACTAATCAATACGAAACTTGTTGTTGAAAATGGTATTGGTATTTATGCAACACTGGCAGATGGTGCAGTTGACCTTAAGGATTCACAAATCTATGCCGATGTTTTATCAATAAATGAGCAATCTGAAGGAAAGCCTGCGCACATCCTTACATTAACGGCA
Organism: Bartonella propinqua; assembly: GCF_047263965.1. NCBI lineage: Bacteria > Pseudomonadati > Pseudomonadota > Alphaproteobacteria > Hyphomicrobiales > Bartonellaceae > Bartonella > Bartonella propinqua. The sequence goes on from NZ_JBLEBK010000002.1 coordinate 117,749, forward strand.
GATAATTCTCATTTAGAAGGGCGGACAAGAACATTTGGAGGCAATCAAACGATTTTTACTCTAAAAAATGGTACAAAGTGGTTCTTAAAACCTAATAAAAATAAAGAGAATGATGATGATAATCTGTCTGATTATGCACAATTTAGTGTTGATGAAAGATCGTTTTCTAATTTATCAAGGCTTAGTCTTCAAGAGAGCTCCGTTATATTTACAAAGCCAACAGATGGTCGTTATCAAGCCTTGTATATAGGATCTTCCCCACAGCAAGAAGGTGAAGCTCCTAGTGCTATGGCAGTCTATGATGCAACGGGGCGTGCAGAAATTTATCTCAATTCTCAATGGAGCAATCATGCTCCAATAAGCGAACAACTAACTGATCGCGTCATCATTGAGGGTGATGTATTAGGTAAGACCATAGTTCACGTCAATCTTCTTGGTCAGGATAAGAAAGGCGCCAACAGCGATTCTGTTTGGGGAGAGCAAATGGCTTCTATCCCTCCTGAGGCACAGGGTATTTCACTCATTCAAGTTTCTGGAGAAGCCAATCAAGATTCTTTTCAGTTAGCAGACCGTTATATGACAATCAATGGTTTGCCTTATAAGTACGTGCTCACAGCTTATGCACCAGGAACATCCCACGCGGATCATAATTTATTTGGCAAGCATAATCGTAATTTCTGGGATTTCCGATTACAAAATGACTACATTGATGATGATAAAAAAGTTAGGGCACTTCTTCCACAGGTAGCCAACTATTTAGTGATGCCAAATGCTTTATTTTCTGCTGGGCTAGCTGATATTAATAATCAAACCACATTGCTAGACAATATGCGCACAACCGTATTTGGGGCAGAAGATAAAGAAAAAGATGATAATAATAAAGGAATTTTTCTGTCCCCTTATAACGAGAAAGTCACCTTATTTTCAAATCGTAGCCCATTGCAATATGGCTATGGTGCTGATGTGAACTATACTGCTTTGCAAGGTGGGATTATATTGGCTGCGCTAGAAGGTAAAAATATTACCACAGATTTTGGCCTTTTGGGTACATATGGAAAACTTTCTTTCACTCCTAAGGATATGAAAGATTCTGAACAAACGAAGCTTGATAAATGGTTGATCACCGCATACAGCGGCATTCAACATAAAAAAGGTGTGTATATAAATACGCTTCTTTCCTATGGGTCTTTAAAAGGAGATATTACTACAGCCCTTATTGGAAAGGCTGCAAAACTGGATGGGACTGAAATATTAAGTATATCTTCTACCATAGGTCAAAAGTTAGCCACTGGTGTTGAAGGATTGATATTCGAACCAGAAGCACAGTTTGTTTATCAAAATCTCATGTTCGATACCATATCAGATGCTGATGGCTTTGAAGTGGATATGGGCAATCCTCATCAATGGTTGATACGTGTTGGTGGACGTTTAACACGAACTATGACCAGCGTTGCAGAGGATAATGCTGTTTCCGTTTACGGAAAGTTGAATATTATTAAAGCTTTCGGTGATGGTAAAACAATACGTATTGGTGACACCTTTCACCTTGATCCTACTGGCTCTTCAATTGAAGGCGGCATTGGTGTTAATGCGTATTTCTCTCCAAATATCGCGCTTCATGGTGGTATTAGTTATCGGCAAAAGCTCCAAAAAGCAGGAGTATCAGGAACCAATTTTTCTGGTGGAGTGCGTTATCGTTTTTAAAAGATGGCTACATTGTTATTTTACCGAAAAGCAGCACAATGTGCTGCTTTTTGATTTTCTAAATCTCTTCATTGAGAAAAAAGCGTATCATGAATAAAGATACTCTCAACGAAAATAACAAATCTCTCAAATTTATATGAGTACTGTTATTTTAAAATGAATTTTATGATTTTGTTTACAAGAGGATCAAAAAGAACTTTGATACAAAATACTAAAATTCCATGATATATTTGGGCACGGCGAATAGCCCCCTTACAAAAATGAATCCCCCCCCCAAAAAAATCTCTATCCAACTTGTAAAGAAAGTATGAAACCGAAAGAGTGCATAATTTATTCAAAACTCTATTCAAATCAAAACAATAGTTTTGCATCACAGACTTTGATAAATATGAGAAAAATCCTGTTTATGACTCGATATCCGACCACATTATACATTGTCATACACTGATTATATCGGATTTTATTCCCATTTTCTGCACATTTGCAAACTGAATCTTTAATGCGCAAATATCAAAGATATTCCTCCATAAAACACAATCCCATTTATAAAACATAATGGCATTATGTATAAAATATCGCACAAAAGTTCCCAACAAAGCAAAAAAACCTTCCCTCAGGTGAAACTTTTTCCATAAAGAAGAAGGAATATAAATAGGCTCCAACTCTACTTAGAAAAAAGTCTACCTTTCTTGTACGGCGTATTTTCTGCCATGTTGGGATAAAGTAAAAAAAATTGCATCTCTTATTAAATCTTATGACGCCAGAGATTAAAACACTTCAAAGGCATTCAATAAATCCATACTTCATCACAATTATTTTCATCACTTAGAGTTTCCTACATTAACCAAAGCTGGATTATAAGCTGTATCTGATTCTTTTACACGTCCAGCAACTTGCATAGCTTGCGAGAGATCGTTAACTGCATCCAAATGCGTTTGAAGCAATTCACTATTGCGATGCAATTTTTCCTGCAAATCTGATAACAAGCTTTCTATCTCATTCTCAATATCTTGATTCATATAGCGTTTCATATCGCTCATAGATTTATTCAAATCGCGTAAGCCACGTGTTTTACATAAATTTATTTCTTCATAATCTGGAATACCACGACTCTCTAGCATATTGCTTTCATATTCAATTACTTGTACCAACCCCTTAACAGCGGCTACAAATTTTGTCATTGCCCAATCACGACCAATAAAGTCATTATCAGGAACCTTTGCTTTTGATGAAATCATTTTATTTCCCCTTCAACACAGTATTATTCAATCTTAGTTTCAAATAAGAATAACGAAGCAATTTCTCTTTGATGCGAATACACTAGATTGAGTTCATTGTGTGGATAACCACACAAACTGTAACGTTATGACCCTTAAAAGCTCGAATTTTCTTTGCTTCTAACTCATGATATGAAAACATTTTTTCTTGTTTGGTCAAACAAAACATTGGCGTGACACCAATTCCATAAAACACTGCAAATCCTTAAACCAATAGGTGATGAACAATCATAAATCCCCATTTTTTTTTGCTTTTTTTCAACAAACGCGACAACGCATTTGCTACGAACATACTCTCAACAGAGATTTGCAGCATATAAGGATTTAAAATTTGTAAGGATTTCAGCATCTTGCCCTCCATAGCCTTTAGCTTCATATGACTCTGGTACTGCACGCCATCTCGCACTCCACACGATCAACACACACAAATTGCGCAAATTGACCCTTTTATACGCGCGATACCCTCCCGTTACGGTACAGTATTTTGCACAAAACACAATTTGTCAACAGAAGAACACTCTCTAAATCGATCAGCCACACAATAACATCAAAAATTATTTAATAGCGGTTTAGTATTTATAAATTTTTTTCAGCTCTTAAACATTTTTTACAACCAGTGGTTTTGAACATATACTTAAAACAATTTATAGTATATATTTTTAAACTTTCAAGAGTCCCTAAAAGAAGCAAAAAATCCCATAATTTTTTAAGATAATAAACTGCCAAAACTTTATTGCATTGACATTTTTTTCATTTTGTTTGCAAAATAACCTTCGAATAATATTATCAAACGACTTTTTCCATTAACGCAAGCTCATCATATCCTCAGTGAAACAAATGCAATCATCCTTGCCTCTACCACCCCACCACAGCTGAGAAATTGATCTTGCCTTTCAACATTTGAGATTGGGCTATACTGCGTAATTTTTTAAACAACTGCACGAAACATTGCTTTACAAAAACAGCCGCAGCTGAATTCTTATATTCTGTAAAATTAATCATAAAACTTATATGAAAAGCATTTTTTACACATCAAAGAAGAATACAACAATTCTTCACGCAATAATCAAAGAGCAATTTCAGGCTTGCCGAATGCATTACATCAGCATATATTACAGTCTGTAACATTATGTGACCCATAAAATTTCTACCACAAAAAATGAAAAGAGGTTCTTATGGCTGATATAATAAAAACTGCCATGCTTTACTCAGTGCTGATTGTCTCTGTCAATGCTGCCATTGTCTTGGTTCTTATAGCAGAAATGTGCTAGATTGTTTATTGACCGTTGCGTGATCTGCACAAATCTGAAAAGGGATATTGTGCACCAATTTTTGATGTCGCTGCGTACTTCCTGTACTCACATTTAATTTTTGTGTGCTTTTAATAATAAAGCGCATATTTTTATTTGCTTTGAATATTATCGATTTTTTCGGGAGAGTTTCATTTTTTGTGCTCTTTGTGCAAAAAATAAATCCGTCAGAGATTTCTTTGCCTCGAAATTTTACAGAAAATTTCATTCATTTTGTCTAAAGAAAAAGACACAAACCTTCTTGCTATGAGACTTGCACATCAAGTTTATTGGTACAATATATCCTGTTAAAACCCCTGCCCCCAATCTGTAGCAACAAATATTGGATATGATAAATTTTTATTTCTTCTTCCTGTTATATTTTACGTTTTTTCCTCGCCTTTACCACAACTTCCCCGAAAGCAATTCATCAGCGAGCCAGATATGGCACAACCAAATATAATGATAAGCTTTTTTCCTCTTTTTTTATTGGCATTTCCCCCAAAAAGAGTCTGTATTTTATAATTTTCATCATAATAAAAATTAACTACACATCAGGCGATGTCAGGACTATTTTATTATATTGTGCTATTATCGCAGCAATCAGCGCTTATAAACTATTGAACCACTTTAACCTAAACGATAAAAATCGTTTCTTTCCTTTTCGTTTGTGAAATCTTTTGTTTTTCTTTTGTGCAGTTTTCAAAGCTTATTTCATATTTACCAACGGAAAATTCCGCTTTTAACAGATTATATTCTGCCTCATTTTTTAGAAACTAAACTTTCTTTAATATGCCTCTCGTAAAAGCAACACAGTCTTCTTTAAAAAAGTAAAACTAAATTGACCCAATATTCGTGAATAACAATATTTTTCTATAATTTTATATTGGTCTGTTCCTTAAGAAGACAAATAAATCAATAAAACTTATTATCGTATATCATTTTTTACATTTTTACACTTTTCCGTACTTTTGTAAAAGTAGCTCACGCACTTCATCTGCTATTTTTGTTCCACGACTTGCGCAACTCGTTTTAATCAAACGATGTAAACTTTCTGGCACATCAATCGTAAGACGCTTCATGCGTTCATCCATGTTTTTTTGACGGCTTTCTACCCACGCATCAGCCGTTACAGGAATTGATTTATTGGTTGGCTTTGTACCAATTTTAATTTTTTTATTCATCATACTAATTCCTTTATTTCAGCTGCAACAGCTTCAATTTCTGCAGCAGCAGGTCCCTGCTGATCAATTTCATAGACTGCCTTTCCTTGCGCTGCAGCTTCCGCAAAAATCACGCGCTGTGCAATACTTGCAGAAAGGACATGCACTGGATACACTGCAAGAGCTTCACTGACATCACGTCCTATTGCTGTATTTACTATTTTACGATTAATAACAAAAACAGATTTCAAATTTTCTTTATAGACGCGCGCTTCATCAACAAGCTTTACGATTCCATCTGCTGCCCAGATATCATAGGGACTAGGCTGCACTGGAATAAGCACTAAATCTGAAGCCATCAATGCACTGCGCGCAAGGTCGGTTACGCGTGGAGGACCATCGATAAAAATATGATCGTAACCATGACCAATTTGTGCAATCTCTTTGTGAACTGTCGCGCGCGGCAAACCAACAACAGGAAACAAGGGAGCATCTTCACGCGCAGCAGCCCAATCCAATGCACTGCCTTGCGGATCTGCATCAATGAGCAATACACGGACTCCCCTACGCGCAAAACTGGCAGCAAGATTCACCCCCAATGTTGTTTTTCCTACACCACCTTTTTGATTTAACAGCCCAATTATCATGATTTCTGCCTTTCAGCTTTACCGCTTTTACGATTATACAGAAAATAAAAAACTATACAAGCATTTTACAAGATAAAAGCAATCACTCTTCTCTTCTTCACAATAAAAGCTGCAACATGGACTGTATCACCTCTTCGCGCACTTAAAACGTGCCCTCCTTTTAGCAAAAACTGATCCCTTCCACCAAAAAGAGAAAACAGCTATTCCATTTTCTCATAAACACAACTGTCATCACGAGGTTTGTATACATTTAAACTGCACAATTCCACAGCCTTTGAAAAGCACCTTCTGCAATGAAAAGCCTGTTAAACAAGCTACAATTCCAAATTTTAAAAAATTTCTTTAAAATCGAGAAACTCCCCTTGTTTCCACATCTTTTGCCAACAAAATCAGTCCTTTTGTAAAAGCTTCTCCACAAAGCACCATCATCACTCCTGACAATCATTGCCCCGCTCAAATTGCTCCACTCATCTCAAATGATGCCACCATAACAAAAATGAGAAACATTCTTGTAGATGAGAACAATGAATATTGCCGTAGCAAATTGCACTTTTTTCTCACCATATCCTCTTCTCAGCAGATGAAATATTTCTGTTAAAATGTTATCCAGAAAATTTCGCCTTTATAATATCCCCTTGATATATAAATTAAGAGAACATAAGAGGAGAAATTATACTTTATATTGGGGATAAACAAAGATGAATTTGCAACAAATTGAACCTAACATTTTTATCAGTGCTCAAATCAGCGTTGAACATGTCAAAGCATTAGCAAAAGCAGGTTTTAAAACAATTATTTGCAACCGCCCCGATCAAGAAGATCCCCATCAACCTGATTTTTCCAGCATTAAAGCGACAGCAAACAAATATGGTATAGAAGCCCATTACATTCCTATTACGCCTTCTGCTATAGAAAAATCGGATGTTGAAACCATGCAAAAAATTTTAAAAACAGCACCCATCCCCCTCCTTGCCTATTGCCATTACGGAACACGTTCGATACATCTTTATCGTTTAGCGTGTCTTTAACCACCTCTCCTCACAGATCAAAACTGACAAAAGCACAAACGGAAAGCTTTTGAGTATATTTTTCATCATTGAGTGTGTCTTTCATCCTTTATTTTAATGGATCAGAAAGAAACAAGCGATAAACTTCTCAACTGCAACAAAAGCCATAGGTCTCATAGAGTAATGAAAAAAGCAGAGGTAAAGAGAATGATGAAATCAGACTTTCAAACATTCGATTCCCCTACCCATCAACGAAAACTTCATGTACTCCACGATATTTTGGAATATATTTTCATAATCATGGTCAGTCTTAGCGCTATTTTTGCTACTCTGATATCTTTTTCAGATCATATTAAGGCGTATTTTTAAAAGTAAGCAGTGCATCCAGCTGCGACAATGGTTGTGCTGCTATCAAAATTTCTCTTGCTGCTTTTTCATCACATTGCATTTGTGCAATCAAAGGCTCAAGCCCATTAAATTTTTCTTGCCCTCGTAAAAACTGTAAGAAAGAAACAGTACAGCTTTCACCATAAAGATCCTCGTTAAAATCAAATAAATAGGTTTCCAGAAGAGGCGCCCCCCCCTCTACAATCGTTGGGCGACATCCAAAACTTGCAACCCCATCATGTAAAACACCGTTGGCACGCCGTAATCGCACCGCATAAACACCATGTGCCAAACTGGTTTGAGGAGATAATATCTGATTAGCAGTCGGAAAACCTAAACGGCGCCCAAGTTTTTCACCTTGTATAATGTTTGAACGCACCCGATAATAATATCCTAACAAATGTGCTGCTTCTCTGACCTGACCTTTTGAGAGTAGCTGACGAATAAAGCTAGAGGAAATCATCTGCTGTTGTGGATTTTGTGAACTGGATAAACAAGGGACTTGAACAACCTCAAATCCACATTCTTTTCCCCTTTGAAAAAGAAAATGTGAATTTCCACTTTTTTGATGCCCAAATTGAAAATTTTCGCCTACAACCACAACAGAAACATCAAATACTTGTTTTAAAATCACATCGACAAATTTATCTGCTGAAAGAGCAGAAAAATGTGCATCAAAAGGCTGTTCAATCACACCATCAAAACCAAGCGCTTCAAAGATTTCAGCCTTTTCTGCAGCCTCTGTTAAGCGATCAACAGGAGCAGAGTGTTGAAAAAAACTTCTTGGATGCGGTTCAAATGTTAAAACAAGAGCTGGTTTATTTTTTAGACGCGCCAAATCAAGCGCTTTTTTGAGCACCGCCTGATGACCGCGATGAACACCATCAAAATTTCCAACTGCCAGCACCGCCTCCTGCCAAGCCAGAGGAAGTATATTGGTTTCCTGAAAACGCAAAAAACGAGACATTACTGCAGTGCCCACATTACCGCTTGTGGCTTATAGCCATGATGTTCACAAAATGAATGCAAAGCTTCTTTATCCACCACACCATCTTTTGTATAATCATGACGATTAACACCACTCATGATATAAAGCACATCGAGACCAAAGTGGACTGCACCTTTAACATCTGTTAAAAAACCATCGCCAATAGCCAAAATTTGACTTTTTTTCACTGACCCACGGATTTCTTGAAGTTTTTGATAAGCACATTCATAAATAGGTGCATGAGGTTTCCCTGCAATGCGCACCTCACCTCCCAATTGTTGGTAAAGGCGTGCTAAGGTACCAGCGCACAAAAATTCTTGATTTCCGTAATGTACAACGACATCAGGGTTGGCACAAATAAACGGCAAATTTCGTGCCCGCATGCGATGAAACATGTCCTCATAGGCTTGTGGTGTTTCACGAAGATTTTCAAGAAAGCCACTACAAACCACCACAGATGCTTCCTGTTCTTCCACCAACTCACAATCTAATCCTTCAAACAAAGTTAAATCACGTGGCTGACCAATGAAAAAAACTTTAGACGGCGCAGCACGAATGAGATCACGTGTCACATCACCTGAAGTAATGATTGCATCATAATAATCACTATGAATATTCATACTTTCTAATTGAGCAATCACATCGCCGCGCGGCTGAGGTGAATTGGTCAAAAAAATGACATTTTTTCCCACCTGTCGAATTTTTTGTAATACTTTTAATGCTGGTTCAAATATGTGCACACCATTATGCACAACACCCCACACATCACAAAAAACAGCATCATAATTTGCTATAAAATTATCAACGTGGGTAAGTTCGTTCATATTGCACCTATTTATATATTTGCCATTTATTACACTCTTTTTATTTTTTATTTTAAAATTACTTATCGGAAGATAACACTTCTGTCATCTTCTTTCTCAAGGTTGTATTTTTTACTCTCCTCTTCAACTGATGCAAATTTTATCATCTATGATGAAATCTACAACATATTCTCTACTGTCACGAGAAGTTCATTTCACGAAAGCCGTGAAGCTTTAGCAAGAGCCTTCCACAAACTGATATAGTTGAAACTTTACAACTTCTTCAACCTTGATCAAAGAACCTCTTCCTCAAATAACACGCATGGCTTTAAATTCTTAAAAAGAGAATACAATAAAATGAGCAGAGAGCATCCTACCGAAAAAATAGGTATCTGAATATTTCCCAATTGTTGATGATCTCTTTTTTTAAAATACGTATAAAAATACATGCTACACATTATACCGCAATAATCTGCTTTACTAAAATTCAAAGATATAACATCCCTTAAAAGGCACAAAAAAAACTTTACGCAAACCTATAAGAAAATCTAAAATTAAGATAATAAGTTGATTTTTAAGTATAAATTACTATTATGAATCTTAAATCATCTTTCAAAATACTGTAAATTTTTTTATATTTTATTATGAATTGGCAAAAATTCTTCCCTCACAAATTAAGAAAGGGGAATTGGCATATATGTTAAAACAGTTTTGAAAAGAGGAAACACACAATACATGAATCGTTTGAATGCAAAAAGAGAAGCAACATAAAAAGTTAAGAAAAATAAATGCAGATATTCTTCCAAGCAAGAGCTCCCAAAATACAAAAAATTTGTGCGTATAATATCCAACAAAAATGAAACCACCCACCAATGATGTAGATCATCACCAGCAAATTCATTCTCTGTCGTTTTTTCTATTTTTTACACCACATTATACTGCAAAATTTTAAGTAAAAGAGTCTTTAATTATTTTATGTACACAATAAAAACCTGTAACGTAGCAAAATAAAAAGAAACCAGCTGCTTTCAATGTACCCTTGTTGACAGAAAGATAAACACCATCGTAAAACATTTTAAAAATATATATTGTATCAACATGCTGATCAAATTTTCACGATCTCAAATTATTTTACGCGCCTTTTCATCACCTCTTCTTCATAATAAACTCGACGTATTTTTATGACCCTGATTAAAAAATTTGCAACCGTTGCTTCTGGAACTTTAATGAGCCGCATTTTCGGCTTTGTACGCGAAATGCTGATGGCAGCGGCTCTTGGCACAGGTCCTGTTTCCGATGCATTTAATGCTGCTTTTCGTTTTCCCAACACCTTTCGCCGTTTTTTTGCCGAAGGTGCCTTTAACGCAGCTTTTGTTCCTCTTTTTTCAAAAAAGATTACTGAAGATGGGAAAGAAACTGCATGCCAATTTGCAGAAGAGGTCTTTGGTGTGCTTTTTTCATTGCTTTTGCTCTTAACCATTGCCATGGAACTTAGTATGCCTTTTTTGGTACGAACCCTTATTGCTCCAGGGTTTGCAGAAGATGCAACAAAATTTAACGCCACGATTCATTTTACCGCAATCATGTTTCCTTATTTAACATGCATGTCTTTAGCAGCTATGATGGGGGGAATGCTCAATGCTCTACGGCGCTATTTTGTCGCAGCCATTGCTCCTCTTTTTTTGAATATTATTTTAATTGGTGTTCTTGCCTATGCTTGGATCTATCAGCTTGATGCTTGGTATATTGGCTTAAATCTTTCTTGGGGTGTAATGGCAGCAGGAATGCTCCAGCTTATCTTGATTGCAATTGCTTTGCGTCGCAACGGAATGAAGATTTCTTTTCGTCGACCCCACTTTAGCCCCAATGTTCGCAAACTTTTAATTTTAGCATTCCCTGCTGCCATTACAGGAGGAATTACGCAAATCAATTTATTAATCAATACCAACATTGCCTCTAGCCAATCGGGAGCTGTATCTTCTTTAGTTTATGCCGATCGCCTTTATCAATTACCACTGGGAGTAGTGGCAATTGCCGTAGCCACTGTTCTTTTACCAGAATTAACAAGAGCTATACGTAGCAAAAAGCATAAAGAAACCCATGATTTGCAAAATCGCGCCATTGAATTAACTCTTTTGTTAACGTTGCCTGCATCTGTCGCTTTTTTACTGCTTTCCAACCCAATCGTCAGTTTGCTTTTTGAGCGTGGGCAATTTACAAGCCAATCAACATACCATGTTGCACAGCTCCTTGAACTTTATGGATTAGGACTCCCAGCGTTTGTCTTGATAAAGGTTTTTATTCCTAATTTCTTTGCCCGTGAAGATACGAAGACACCCATGATTTTTACAGGCATTTGCGTTTTTATCAATGTCAGCCTTGCTTTAACACTATTCCCCATTTTGTCAGCACGCGGCATTGTTATTGCTGAAATTACCTCTGGGTGGGTCAACACACTGTTGCTTTGTTGTGTTCTCATCAAGCGCGGTTACTGGAAATATGATGCACAACTGATAAAACGAATAACACATCTGATTATTGCCACTTTTTTCAGTATGATCGTACTCTATTACATGCTTGATTTTCTGTCTTTTCCTTTATCCTTACAAGCATCATTTTTTTTGCGTGCAGGGACGTTAGCAGGAATAATGATCGTCATCATATTGGTGTATTTTATCGCATATTTTTTATTCGACATCCGTTCCTTTTTTCTTGCTCTCAAGAATTTCAAACAACGTCTGTGATATTTTATTCTTGCTTTCAGCAAGATGCTTTGCCACAACGCATAAAATAAATGACTTTATGAAGAAAGAACTATCCCATGAGTACCTTCATACCGCTGATCTTTTCTGGTGTACAACCAAGTGGAAATTTGCATCTTGGCAATTATCTTGGAGCTATCAAGCACTGGGTTGAACTACAAGCATCCTATAACTGCTTGTATTGCGTTGTCGATATGCATGCACTCACAGTCAATCCAGATCCACAAACTTTAAGTGAATCAACCAGAGCCGTTACAGCAGCCTTTTTAGCTGCTGGCGTTGATCCTAAAAAACAAATCGTTTTCAATCAATCACGGGTTTTTCAACATGCTGAACTAGCATGGATTTTAAACTGTATTGCCCGTATTGGCTGGCTTCAACGCATGACGCAGTTTAAAGATAAAGCAGGGAAAAATCGTGAACAAGCATCACTTGGACTTTTTGCTTATCCAAGCTTGATGGCTGCCGATATTTTGCTCTACCGTGCAACACATGTTCCCGTAGGTGAAGATCAAAAGCAGCATGTTGAACTGACGCGTGATATTGCACAAAAATTCAACAATGATTACGCTCGCCGTATTGAAGATTTAAACTTTAGTATTCCTATAGAAATAGGAGAGGAAAAAAAACAAGGATTTTTTCCCATACCAGAAGCACTGATTGGAGAAACTGCCATGCGCGTTATGTCTTTGCGCGATGGAACAAAAAAGATGTCAAAATCAGATCCTTCAGATTTTTCGCGCATTAATTTGACGGATGATGCTGATCTTATCGCAAAAAAAATACGCAAAGCAAAAACGGACTCTGCCCCCCTTCCCAACACACTTGCTGACTTGAAAGAGCGACCAGAAGTCGATAATTTGCTCGGTATTTATGCAGCTTTTGCAGCAATAAGCAAAGAAAAAGCTCTTTTAGAGTTTTCTGGACAACAATTTTCTCTTTTTAAAACAGCTTTAGCTGATCTTGTTGTTCATAAGCTTGCACCACTAACAAAAGAATTCCGTCGTCTGCATCAAGAAAGCGGTTATATTGATTCTGTGTTGCGTGATGGTGCAGAACGTGCCAGTACACTGGCAGAAAAAAATATGAAAAAAATTCGTGAAATTGTTGGATTTTTGCATAATACATGAAATAATGAAATCCTAACCGTCAAAAGTTAAAAAACTGCCCGTAAAAAATAGGGAAAACGCATGGTCTCTCAGCACAAAAGCCCGAAAAAAGATCACAAGCGAAAAATTTTAGTCATTATCGATGAAACACCAGAATGTCGACGTGCTGTTGCTTTTGCTGCACAGCACGCTCAAAATACCCAAAGAACTTTGGTATTGCTCTCTGTCATTGATAGTTCAGAGTTTCAACATTTTTTAGGTGTAAATGACGTTATGCGCACGGAATTAACACAAAACGCCTATACAGTGTTAAAACAAATCGCTGATGATGTACATACTTCTCACGCTCTTGACGCAGAAATGATTGTGCGTGAAGGCAAGAAAGTTGATGAAATTTTAAAGCTGATCGATCAAGATAAAGAAATTGCTCTCATTGTTTTAGCTGCAAGTGGACATACCGAAGGACCAGGACCACTTGTTCAATTAATCGCTTATCGAGGAACTGCCTTTTCAATCCCCGTGACCGTCATTCCCAGCAATCTTGCAGATGAAGATATTGAATCTGTTGCCTAAAATCTCAATTATCTACCCAAGCTTTAATAGCAAAAGGAGAATATATGTTTATTCAGACTGAAGCCACACCAAATCCTGCAACACTGAAATTTTTGCCAGGGCGCGTGGTTCTTTCCGAGGGTGTGTTAGAATTTCGTTCTCATGAAGAAAGCATTAACAGTTCACCTTTAGCGGCTAAACTCTTTAATATTCCCAATGTCAGTGGTGTTTTTTTAGGCTACGACTTCATTACCGTAACTAAGAAAGATGGTGAGTGGCAGCATCTCAAGCCAGCCATTTTGGGCACAATTATGGAGCATTTTTTGTCTGGTGATCCAGTAATCACTACCAACGCGACAACACAAGCACAAACCCACGCACTCAATGAAGAATTTTATAACGAAAAAGATGCTGATATTGTCTCAACAATTAAAGAACTCCTTGAAACGCGTGTTCGTCCAGCTGTTGCAAATGATGGTGGAGATATTACTTTCCGCGGCTTCGAAAATGGCATTGTTTACCTCAACATGCGAGGAGCTTGCGCTGGTTGTCCCTCCTCAACCGCAACGCTTAAACACGGCATTGAAAATCTTTTACGGCATTTTATCCCAGAAGTTTTAGGTGTTGAAGCTATGCCACAATAAACACAAGATGAGATTGTACAAAAATCGCTCTATTATCACCCTCTCCTTCAAGTGAGTATTCTTCATTTTTGTACCATCCCTTAAGGCAAATGCAGAGCACCTTCTACTTTATAAATTTTTCATCACCATAACGCCCTTTCCACTTATTAATAACCATCATGTTGAAGCTATGCCACAATAAACACAAGATTGAGATTGTACAAAAATCGCTCTATTATCACCCTCTCCTTCAAGTGAGTATTCTTCATTTTTGTACCATCCCTTAAGGCAGATGTAGAGCACCTTCTACTTTATAAATTTTTCATCACCATAACGCCCTCTCCACTTATTAATAACCATCATAAAGGGTGTCGAAGTCATGACGCAGCAATAAAAAAAGAGGAGATTTTATAAATATATCAATAAAGGCAAATGCCATATGTACAAAATACAAGCGCACCCCACCACGGAGTGTCGTTACTTAAAAGATATGCTTACTTCTAACATACCACATTGCCCCAAAACAAATCTCCAAATGCCTCCTTTGAAAATATTGAAAGTTCCTTACGGGAACGCATTTGAACTCTTGTAAATCAACTTTTGTAAATATGCGCTTTGCATAGCAAAAAGCGCTTCATAGACTGTAACGAATTAAACTTTTTTAACAAATTGCGATTTTAAGCCAATTTGACCAATTCCAGAAATCTTGCAGTCGATATTATGATTGCCATCCACTAGGCGAATATTTTTTACCTTAGTACCACTCTTGAGAACAGATGCAGCGCCCTTTACTTTAAGGTCTTTGATCACCATAACGCTATCCCCATTCGCCAAAGCATGACCATTAGCATCATAAACAATATGAGCAAGAGAAGAGTCTTCATTTTTTTGTGACCATTCATGTGCACATTCAGGACATACAAAATGATCACCATCTTCATAGGTATAAAGACCACTACAATGAGGGCATTTAGGATATTGGCTCATATATTCTCTCTTTTGCGCAAGAAGAATCATTCATATGGGAGGGTCATAGAGCAAGGAGTGCTCCTTGTCCATTGCTAAAACAAAATACTTCCAAAGCAACAACACTCTTTAAGGAAAGATGTTCCTCACAAAAATATTTACTGAGCGCAAACTGCGCGCAAAAGAAAAGACACGTCCATAAAGAGCAAAATCTGTTAGCACAATCATGTGCGCATCAATAAGCTGCATTATTCTCAAGCACTTTGCCAAAGGTCATCAGCTTTTCTTCACCTGCATTGGTAGCAAGCTGGCAGAGCTTATATGAGTATGAGACAGAAAAATCATAGAAATTTTTTCTACTCTTTCTCTTATAGAAGATATGCACGAAGAGAAATGATCCGCACGAAGAAAAGATTGTACAAAAAAACGGGTTGCATGAACCCGTTTTCTTTTATCATTGTATAATTTTTTGCACGAAAGGGCTTTAAAAATCCATTCCGCCCATTCCGCCCATTCCACCGCCAGGCATTGGAGGCACTGGAGCGTCTTTCTTTGGAACTTCAGCAACCATTGCTTCTGTTGTAATGAGAAGGCTCGCAATTGACGCAGCATTCTGGAGAGCAGAACGCACAACTTTTACTGGATCAACAATTCCCAGAGCAATCAAATCACCAAACTGACCTGTTGCAGTGTTGTAACCAAATGTGTCTGAATTATTTTCAAGCACTTTTCCAACAATAATTGCTGCTTCTTCACCTGCATTGGTAGCAATTTGACGTGCTGGTGCTTGTAGTGCACGGCGCACAATATTGATACCAGCTTCTTGATCAGGATTGTTTCCTTTAACAGTCAACGCATTTGCAGCACGCAACAACGCTGTTCCACCACCAGCAACAATACCTTCTTCCACAGCAGCACGTGTTGCATTCAAGGCATCATCAACACGATCTTTCTTTTCTTTCACTTCAACTTCTGTTGCACCGCCAACACGGATAACGGCAACACCACCAGCAAGTTTTGCAAGTCTTTCTTGCAATTTTTCGCGATCATAGTCAGAAGTTGTTTCTTCGATCTGCACCTTAATCTGATTAACGCGCGCATCAATTTCAGCTTTTTTCCCTGCGCCATCAATAATTGTGGTGTTTTCTTTAGAAATATTCACTTTCTTTGCACGACCAAGCATATCCAAAGTGACATTTTCTAATTTAATACCAACATCTTCAGAAATAACCTGACCAGATGTCAAGATTGCAATATCTTCGAGCATTGCTTTACGGCGATCACCAAATCCTGGAGCCTTCACAGCAGCAATTTTCAAACCACCACGTAGCTTGTTGACAACCAGCGTTGCCAAAGCTTCACCTTCCACATCTTCAGCAATGATGAGAAGTGGTTTGCCAGACTGAACAACAGCTTCAAGCACTGGTAAAAGAGATTGTAAATTAGACAATTTCTTTTCGTGAATAAGGATGTAAGGATCATCGAGATCTGCCACCATTTTGTCAGCATTTGTGACGAAATAAGGGGAAAGATACCCACGGTCGAATTGCATTCCTTCAACAACTTCCAATTCGGTTTCAGCAGTTTTTGCTTCTTCCACGGTAATGACACCTTCATTGCCAACTTTTTCCATGGCATTAGCAATCATTTTACCGATTTCTGCAGCACCATTAGCAGAAATTGTTCCCACTTGTGCGATTTCTTCTGAAGTTTGGATTTTCTTTGCTTTTTTGAAAAGGTTTGCCACCACTTCATCAACAGCAGCATCGATCCCACGTTTCAGATCCATTGGGTTCATGCCAGCAGCAACAGCCTTTACCCCTTCTTGTACAATAGCTTGTCCCAAAACAGTTGCAGTTGTTGTTCCATCACCAGCAATATCATTGGTTTTAGAAGCCACTTCACGCAACATTTGCGCACCCATATTTTCGAACTTATCTTCTAGTTCGATTTCTTTTGCAACGGATACACCATCTTTTGTGATGCGCGGTGCACCAAATGATTTATCAATCACCACATTGCGACCTTTAGGGCCGAGCGTTACCTTAACAGCATTAGCAAGGATATCAACGCCACGCACCAAACGCTCACGTGCTTCACGGCCAAATTTGACTTCTTTAGCAGCCATTTAATTTCTCCTTGGAGTTTTCGTCTAAAAATATTACAAAATGAAAAAACTGAGAGGCTCAATTACCCCAAAATTCCCATAATGTCAGATTCCTTCATGATTAAGAGATCTTCACCATTAATCTTTACTTCGGTTCCAGACCATTTTCCAAACAAGATACGGTCCCCCGCTTTCACTTCTAAAGGCACACGCTTCCCGTTATCATCAAGAGCGCCATTGCCAACAGCAATAACTTCCCCTTCTTGAGGTTTTTCTTTTGCTGTATCGGGAATGATAATCCCGCCAGCAGTCTTGCTTTCAGATTCAACTCTACGGACAACGACACGATCGTGAAGTGGACGGAATTGTATGTTAGCCATATTCTAAATCCTTAAACTTAATTAGAATTGCATTAATCTTAAGTCTTTGTTAGCGCTCTCTAGGAATGAGTGCTAACAATAATGAAAATATAAAATCCCTCCTTCACAATGTCAACAATTCTCATAAAATTTATCTTAAAGAAGCTTCAAAGTCTTGCCTCTATTTTCTATTTTGCGTTATCTATCTTTTTATGAACCGATGAACATAAAAGGATTTTATCATGGTTGAAACACGTCAGGAAACAGATAGCTTTGGAACGATTTCGGTACGCCAAGATCGTTATTGGGGGGCGCAAACTGAACGTTCTCTCCATAATTTTAATATCGGTATAGAAAAACAGCCTCTCACCGTTATCTATGCCTTAAGCCTTATCAAAAAAGCCGCAGCCCTTGTAAATATGGAAAAAGGCAAACTTCCGCAAAACATAGGGAAAGCGATTGTTACTGCCGCAGATGAAGTCCTTGCAGGCACATTTGACACGCATTTTCCACTTTCTGTCTGGCAAACAGGTTCTGGCACACAAAGCAATATGAACGTGAATGAAGTCATTGCCAACCATGCAAGCATGCTCTTGGGAGGGAAACTTGGCAGCAAAGCACCCGTTCACCCCAATGACCACGTCAATATGAGCCAATCATCAAACGATTCTTTTCCCACAGCGCTCCACATTGCAACCACACTACAAACGCGCCAACACTTATTTCCCATCCTTGATGCCCTTATTACCACTTTAGAAAAAAAAGAAGAAGAATTTGCCGACATCATTAAAATTGGGCGCACCCACACACAAGATGCAACGCCCTTAACGCTGGGGCAAGAATTTTCAGGCTACTGGGCTGCACTAAAAGCCAACCGCGCGCGCATTGAAGCAGCTCTTGACGATGTCCAGATGCTTGCCCAAGGGGGTACTGCCGTTGGAACAGGGCTTAATGCACCACAGGGGTTTGATGTTGCATTTGCTAAAAACATCAGCACCCTTACAGGAATAACCTTTAAAACTGCCCATAACAAATTTGAAGCACTTGCGCATCACGGAGCGCTTGCACATTTCCATGGAAGCTTGAATGCACT
This sequence comes from Bartonella propinqua, assembly GCF_047263965.1. NCBI lineage: Bacteria > Pseudomonadati > Pseudomonadota > Alphaproteobacteria > Hyphomicrobiales > Bartonellaceae > Bartonella > Bartonella propinqua. Next base: position 136,585 of record NZ_JBLEBK010000002.1, read on the forward strand.
TGCAGCTGATCTTTTCAAAATTGCCAATGACATTCGGTTTTTAGGCTCAGGTCCACGCTCTGGCTTGGGAGAACTCGAACTCCCAGAAAATGAACCAGGGTCTTCTATTATGCCAGGGAAAGTCAACCCTACCCAATGTGAAGCAATGACTATGGTTGCATGTCAAGTTTTCGGCAATCATACCAGCGTCACATTTGCCGCAAGTCAGGGACATTTTGAACTCAATGTTTATAAGCCTGTGATTGGCTATAATGTTTTACAATCGATTACTCTTCTTGGAGATTGCATGCGTTCTTTTGATATGCATTGTGTTCAAGGACTCCGCGCCAATCGCGTCCATATCCACTCTCTCATGGAACGCTCTCTCATGTTAGTCACAGCTCTTGCGCCAAAAATTGGCTATGAAAAGGCTGCTGAAATTGCCAAAGCAGCGCATAAAAATGATACCACTTTGCGTGCTGAAGCTATCAAAGCTGGCGTTTCTGGAGAAGATTATGACCAGTTGGTTGATCCAAAAAAGATGATCCACCCACAATAGATCACTTAAATACGAGATCCCCTCATAGGAATTCATTTGGGTCGTTCTCGACCCAAATGGGAGTGTTGCTTTAGCCATTTAAAATGCCACCTGCTGTAATAAAACATTCTCTTATATTCATAAACGACTTCTGTATCAGAAATTGCTTATAAACGAGCAGTTGCAATTGCAAAAGCGGCAAAAAATAATATAACCTCACAGACTGAAGCTATGCTTTATTAGAATGATTTTATGGGTTAGAGATTACCGCTGTCACTGAGCGCTATCATGATTATTTCATCAGCCATTAAAGCCAACATTTCTGAAGACGATTACGAACAACCAATTGATTTTTCAAAAATAGTCCACCACTCACGACTAGGTCACTTGATACAAATTTCTATGTAATAATATTGGGTTTCTCGTCACCTAAGTGGTGATGTATATTTAACAATTGCAGTGCTGCTTGTTGTAAAGGTTGAAGCACTTCTTGCGGCTCTTTTGTGTGTTTGCGCGGGTCGCTTTCATATTGCTCAAAATAAAGCCGCAACGTAGCGCCCACCGTTCCTGTCCCAGATAAGCGCACCACTAACCGTGCTCCATTGTCAAAAAAAATGCGTATTCCCTGCCGTGTGCTAACACTCTGATTAACGGGATCACAATAGACAAAATCATCTGCTTTTTCGACTGTTAATCCAGCAACTTTTGTCCCTGCCTGTGGTAAATGCGTACGCAACTGATCCAAGATTGCATATGCTTTTTGTATCTCTACTTCCTCATAATCATGACGTAAAGTGTAAAAACGCCCATAAGTGCACCAATGTTGCTGAACAATTTGTGCTACAGACTTTCCCGTTACAGCTAAAAGATTTAACCAAAATAACACAGCCCACAAACCATCCTTTTCACGGATATGATGCGATCCTGTTCCAAAGCTTTCTTCACCACAAAAGGTCACCTTTTCAGCATCCAAAAGCGACCCAAAAAACTTCCACCCCGTTGGCGTTTCAAAACAATTCAATCCTTTCCTTTGAGCAACAAGATCCACCGCACGCCCCGTTGGCATAGAGCGCGCAACCCCCCTAACCCCTTGTCGATAACCTCTAATAAGATGTGCATGTGCAACCATAATAGCCAAAGAATCGGAAGGCGTGACAAATTGTTTCCGACCGATAATGAGGTTGCGATCCCCATCGCCATCCGACGCAGCCCCAAGATCTGGTGCATAATCAGACATCAACACATCGTAAAGATCCTTAGCATGAATCAAATTTGGATCTGGATGCCTCCCTCCAAAATCTGGCAAAGGAGCACCATTTATTACTGTCCCCTGACAAAACCCTAAGCATTTTTCAAAAATTTCTCGTGCGTAAGGCCCTGTCACCGCATACATCGCATCAAATCGCAAAGTTAACCCTTTTGCAACTGCCTCGGCAATGCAATCAAAATCAAAAATTTCTTGCATCAAAGCAACATAATCTTCTACGGGATCAATAATATCGACCCGCATAGTCCCTATGAAGGTCGTACCTTCCACCTCTAAATCAACATCTGGAGCCTCAACAATTTCATAAGAAGAAAGGCGTTTCGATGTTGCAAAAATAACTTCACACAGAGAATCGGGAGCAGGTCCGCCATTAGAGATATTGTATTTTATACCGCAATCCCCATCTGCGCCTGCAGGATTGTGGCTTGCCGAAAGAATAATACCACCCTGTGCATGATATTTACGAATAAGATGTGAAACAGCAGGTGTAGATAAAATACCTCCTCTTCCAACTTTTACACAAGCGATACCATGAGCAGCTGCCATTTTTAACACAACTTGAATAAGCGTGCGATTAAAATAGCGCCCATCCCCCCCAAGAATGAACAATTTTCCCTCAACATCCCCAATGCTATTAAAAAGAGATTGAATAAAATTTTCAACATAATGGGGCTGTTGAAAAACAGACACTTTTTTGCGCAAACCAGATGTTCCCAGTTTTTGATCATCAAAAGCCGTGGTCAAAACTGTATTTATGATCATGAAAGTGCCTTCATATTCTTTTGTGTGATTTTAAGGTGAACATCCCCCAAAATCGACCATGATTCTACTTGACGGAAGAATGAAATATTTGCAAACTCATTGCAACAATATACACTTGTTTAAAATGCGCTCTCTAAAACGCTTTTAAACATACCTCTCATAAAAAATATAGGAGCATAATTATGATGAGCAAAAAAGTTCCCAACGTAACCTTCCACACACGTGTGCGTGATGAATCAATTGGTGGGAATAATCCTTATCGGTGGCAAGATGTGAACAGCGATACATACTTTAAAGGAAAACGAGTTATTCTTTTTTCTCTTCCAGGAGCTTTTACGCCTACTTGCTCAACCTTTCAGCTCCCTGACTTTGAAAAGCTTTATGATGAGTTTAAAAAAGAAGGCATTGATGAGATTTATTGCCTTTCCGTTAATGATACTTTTGTCATGAATGCTTGGGGGAAAACACAAGACGTTAAAAATGTGAAATTAATCCCCGATGGTTCGGGCGAATTCACACGCAAAATGGGAATGTTGGTTGCTAAAGATAATCTTGGTTTTGGAATGCGTTCATGGCGCTATGCCGCTATTATTAACGATGGAGTTATTGAGCAATGGTTTGAAGAAGAAGGTTTTTCAGACAATTGCACAACAGACCCTTATGAAGTTTCCTCACCGCAAAATATTCTAAAAGCACTGAAAAGTTAATTTTCAAACCAAAATCACTTAACGAAAAACAACACAAACTTCTTTTTTTAAAGGAGTTTGTGTTATTTAATTTTCATTCATCTTGAGATCATAGTTTTGATATTTGAAGCATCAAAATTTTATAATTTTTGGGTTGCTAAAATAGTCTGTACTGTTTTGACCAATTGATCTTCATCAACCATGATTTGCGCTGGTCGACTTTCGCGCCATGTTTGGTTATCCTTAATTTCATGCGACAGCCGCGCACCTTCGACCAAATCTTTGATTTGTATTTTCCCATCTTTGCGTTCTTGTGACCCTTGGATTACCACACAAGGGGCATGACGCCGATCCGCATATTTCATCTGTGCTTTGATTCCCGCCCCTCCCAAATAAAGTTCAGAACGAATTCCTGCATTGCGCAACTGCATTACCATTTTTTGATACCGTGCAACTGCCTCTGGCTCTTTATCCATCATCAAAACCACAACTGGTCCCGCAGTTTCCTCCACAGGCAACTTGCCAAGGTTTTGCAAAGCCGATATCAAGCGTGACACACCTATTGAAAAACCTGTTGCTGGAACATTTTCACCACGAAAGCGTGCAACCAACCCATCATAGCGCCCTCCACCACCAACAGAACCAAAAACAACTTTTTTCCCATCATCATTGAGAACATCGAAAAGCAACGCTGCCTCAAAAACAGGTCCTGTATAATAGTCCAGTCCACGTATCACCGATGGATCAATCTTGATGCGATCGTGATAACCATTTTCTGTAAAAATAGCCTGCATTACTTCGAGTTCGCGAACCCCTTCAAGCCCCCGAGCATGATTGCCAACCACTTTTTTAAGGGTATCAATCGCTTCATCTGCTGTTTCAGCTTCAACAGCAGTCAAAGCGAGAATACAATCAATCTCTTTCTCCTTCAGCTCGGCTCCCTTGGTAAAATCACCACTTTCATCTAGACGTCCCTTACCTAAAAGCAAACGCACCCCTTCAGAACCAAATTTATCCAGTTTATCAATCGCTCTGAGAACCGTTAAGCGTTTTTCACCCTGTTCACTTTCTCTCAAGCCAATTTGCTCCAAAACAGCATCCACAATTTTTCGATTATTTAAACGAATAACGTAATCATGACGTGCAATTCCTAGTTTTTCCAAACTATCGGCTGCCATCATGCAAATTTCAGCATCAGCCGCTACTGTTGGCGTTCCAACAATATCAGCATCAAACTGCATAAATTGCCGAAACCGCCCTGGTCCAGGTTTTTCATTACGGAAAACAAAACCAAGACGGTAACTCCGATAAGGTTTTGGCAAAACTTCAAAATTCTCTGCAAAATAACGCGCAAGCGGTGCGGTAAGATCATAACGCAAAGACATCCATTGCTCATCATCATCTTGTAAAGAAAACACACCCGCATTTGGACGATCTGCGTCAGGTAAAAACTTCCCAAGAACATCCGTATATTCAAAAATCGGTGTTTCCAGTGCTTCAAAACCGTAAAGCTCATAAACTTCACGAATCTGAGCAATCATTGTTTCAGTTGCATACAACTGTGCGTTCATACGATCAACAAAACCACGTGGTAAACGGGCTTTGATTTTTTCTTGTTTTGATGACATGTTTTTCTCTAGCAACAATATGTATCTACGAATAACTCGTGTCTATCTTATAGAAAAGCACACTGCAATGACTTTCTAGACTTAACGTTACGCAATAAACACCAGCTTTTGCTTTACAAATTTACTCCAGAAGCTTTCTCCACAAATTTTTTAAGAGAATAGTCCGCATCTATCTTTGGTGTTTTTTATTCATTTTGGAACATAATTATTCAAAGTGCATTGTTAAGTTTAGTATTATTACAAGGAGACAAGCACATGGAAACCCGCATTCCAAGAGATCCATTATTTGATAGCCCTTATTTAGAAGAGACGATGGTAGAAACAGATTATCCCTTTTTTTTCCCGTCTATTTCATGGTCAGCAATATTTGCAGGTCTAGTGACATCACTTGCGACATCGATCTGCTTATCTTTTTTTGTAGCAGCCTTAGGTTTGGGACAAATTGACCCTTATTCTTCCTCACCATTTGGAGGCAGTTTTTTATCCGTTGGCATAGGCTCGCTTATTGTTATGCTTTTCAGCCTTGCAAGTGGGAGTTTTATTGCTGGACGTTTTGCCCAAATATCAGGAGCTTTACACGGATTTTTAACTTGGGCGTTGTTAACGCTTCTTATGACAGTCCAAGCCACCCTTTTGGTTTCAAGTGTAGCCAACCTAAGCGCTAAAGCTGCGTTAGAGAGCAGTTCTGCGCAACAACAATCCGTAAGCCCCCTAGACAAAAATCACGCCCCCCTTTTGACAAAATTAAATATCGAAGAGTTTGAACATCTGTTGCAAGACCCAAACAACAATGGAATTTCCTTTAATCAATTACGCAGCGATTTGCGCACACTTCTCAACAAAAGCGACATCCCTGCACTCAATTCTGACCGCTTGCAGGAATTTTATAAGGCAGCCGTGCAAGAGATCAATTCTACGATAACCGCTTACAAGAAAAATCCTGCACACTATCACACATACCTAAAAAATCTCAGTGATCGCCTTTCTCATCGCGCACAAACCATGACAGCAAATATCAACCAAAAGGAAGTCATCAACAGTCTTATACACAATGGTATGACACCTGCTGAAGCTCAAACAACAGCCAACCATGCGCTCCATGTTTACCAAACAGCAGAAGAAAAAACTGAGCAAGCAATCAAAGCTCTTGAAGAACAAGCGCATAAACTTTTCACACAACTCGACAACGCCTCCACAAAAGATGTACAAGACACAGCCAGTAAAGCTGCCAAAACAGCCTCTAGCATTAGCTGGTGGGGATTTTTGGGTGGTCTTATTGGTGCCATTATTTCCAGTATTTTTGGATATTACGGTTACAGAAGTCGTAAAGACTCTTTCATGCTTTAAAAACTTTTCCTTCATCAAGCATGCAACCCATAAAAAGCTGCGCGGGTTTGTGCAGCTTTTTTTATCCCTGCTTTATATGTGAGAGAGCAAATATCACGTTAAATCGGAGAACAGAAGGCATCACACATCATACCACTCAATAATGCAGTCACTGAATGAGATTTGAACCCCGACTTGGAGAGCATGTACATTTTTGACGCCCACACACACAAGCCAACCGCGTCTTGCCAACCGCGTCTTGCCAGAAGCATCTTAGTTTGTAAGCCTTTGGATCATGACCTCGTATGCACCCTATAGGATCAACAACATGTGTCGAAAGTCACGAACGCCCCCAACAACAAAGCAGCGCATACAATCTGAAAGCACATGATACCCCCATGAAACTGCCTAACGATTAATTTGCCAGTTAAGAGATTTAAGAGATCATTGTGCCTATATAGAAAGACAATATGCCACCACGCAACATCTTCTTCTTGTATCAAATCCTGTAATGGCACGATAAGCGATCCCCTTGTCTGCTTTTTTAAATGTAGCAATCTCATGATCTGCTTGTTTGATGAATACAAGTTTGCACCTGTTCCAGTAGCTTGGGATTTTGCAACAATAACAACGATTTTAAAAATGCGATTGGGAATTTCTATTGACGAAAGCATCCACGATACTTTTTACATCATGGGATAAAACGACTTTCCTAAAAGTGAATCATTCTTTCTATAACTGGCAAACGATGACACCTCTTTTAAGTAAGGGACACAATTTTCTTCAGCAGTTAAGATATTTTCTTCAACAGTTGAGATAAAGAAACCATCTTAAAAATCTAAAAGTCACCTCTCAGATCGTGTCATATGCCAGCAGTAGCTAGAAAAGCTGATCTTGTTGTTTTATCCTCTTACATCCTGATTATGCAGTGCGACTTTTCTAAACGAAAGATATTTGGTTGAAATTATATCAATAAATTTTCCCATATAAATCCCACCTTGCAAAAAGAAAGCTTTATAAAATTGCTCTTGGCTCCTTTTAAGTTTTTCACGCACAAGGATACGATCTTTCATGATTTTTAAACAGGGAAGCTTTCCAACAACATAAGCTTTCCAACAACAATCGCAGCAAAAAGTTTAACAGAGTTTTTTATAAAGGAAAGCTTATCACTTCATAAGAGAATGGTTTTTAGAGAAGATTTTTTCTCCATGGACTGAGAATATGAGATTGTAGCAGCACACTATTTTTTAAGCGATATGATAAAGACTTTGACTTTATTGTTATCGTGAGATGATGTTTTTTTAAAGAGTGATCGTTTGAATTACAAAAGCAAGATTTGTTAAATCGATAGCTGATTGACTTATTTTTATTTGGCAAATTTTTCCATTGGTTGCGGGGGCAGGATTTGAACCTGCGGCCTTCAGGTTATGAGCCTGACGAGCTACCGGGCTGCTCCACCCCGCGCCATGAAGATGAATTATTGCACGTTTTATAGTGTTTTTAATTTTATCTTATTTTTCAAAATGAATTTTGTAAGAGAATTTTCTATGCGCTTAGCAGACCTGGCAGCGACTTACTCTCCCGTGCCTTAAGGCAAAGTACCATCAGCGCTGGAACGTTTCACGGCCGAGTTCGGGATGGGATCGGGTGCGTTCGCTCCGCCATAACCACCAAGTCAGCAAAGAGCATAGCAAATATGAGAAGCTGTTTTTATAAATGAATAGAGGAAATGAGAACGATCAAGCCGATCGAACTATTAGTATCAGTAAGCTTCATGTGTTACCACACTTCCACACCTGACCTATCGACGTGGTGGTCTACCACGGTTCTCGGGGAATACTTGTTTTCAGGTGAGTTTCCCGCTTAGATGCCTTCAGCGGTTATCTCGTCCGTATATAGCTACCCTGCTATGCGGCTGGCGCCACAACAGGTCCACCAGAGATACGTCCATCCCGGTCCTCTCGTACTAGGGACAGGTCCTGTCAATATTCCAACACCCACGGCAGATAGGGACCGAACTGTCTCACGACGTTCTGAACCCAACTCACGTACCGCTTTAAATGGCGAACAGCCATACCCTTGGGACCTGCTCCAGCCCCAGGATGCGATGAGTCGACATCGAGGTGCCAAACAACCCCGTCGATATGGACTCTTGGGGGTCATCAGCCTGTTATCCCCGGCGTACCTTTTATCCGTTGAGCGATGGCCCTTCCACACGGGACCACCGGATCACTATGACCGTCTTTCGACTCTGCTCGACTTGTCAGTCTTACAGTCAGGCAGGCTTATGCCATTGCACTCAACAAACGATTTCCGACCGTTTTGAGCCTACCATCGCGCGCCTCCGTTACTCTTTAGGAGGCGACCGCCCCAGTCAAACTACCCACCATACACGGTCCCGAATCCGGATAACGGACTGCGGTTAGACATCCATATCGGTAAGGGTGGTATTTCAAGGATGACTCCACAAAGGCTGACGCCCCTGCTTCAAAGTCTACCACCTATCCTACACATACAGACACAAATGCCAGTGTAAAGTTATAGTAAAGGTGCACGGGGTCTTTCCGTCTAACCGCAGGAACCCCGCATCTTCACGGGGAATTCAATTTCACTGAGTCTACGTTGGAGACAGCGGGGAAGTCGTTACGCCATTCGTGCAGGTCGGAACTTACCCGACAAGGAATTTCGCTACCTTAGGACCGTTATAGTTACGGCCGCCGTTTACTGGGGCTTCAATTCAATGCTTGCACATCTCCTCTTAACCTTCCAGCACCGGGCAGGCGTCAGACCCTATACGTCGTCTTGCGACTTCGCAGAGCCCTGTGTTTTTGGTAAACAGTCGCTACCCCCTGGTCTGTGCCACCCTTTAACGGTTGCCCGCTAAAGGGTCACGCTTCTTCCGAAGTTACGCGTGCAATTTGCCGAGTTCCTTCAACGTAGTTCTCTCAAGCGCCTTAGTATTCTCTACCAGTCCACCTGTGTCGGTTTCGGGTACGGTCTATATGTGGGAGCTATTTCCTGGAACTGCTTCACTGCAAGATCAATCCAATAAGACCTTACAATACACGCAATCCGTCACTACCCACAGGTCCACGAATATTAACGTGGTTCCCATCGACTACGCCTTTCGGCCTCGCCTTAGGGGCCGACTCACCCTGCTCAGATTAACTTTAAGCAGGAACCCTTGGACTTTCGGCGAGGGAGTCTCTCACTCCCTTTATCGTTACTCATGTCAGCATTCTCACTTCCGATACCTCCAGGAGCTCTCACGAGTCTCCCTTCACAGGCTTACGGAACGCTCCGCTACCACTTACTCATAAGAGTAAATCCACAGCTTCGGTGTATGGCTTTAGCCCCGTTACATTTTCGGCGCAAGGACCCTTATTTAGACCAGTGAGCTGTTACGCTTTCTTTAAATGGTGGCTGCTTCTAAGCCAACATCCTGGTTGTTTTGGGATCCTCACATCCTTTCCCACTTAGCCATAACTTGGGGACCTTAGATGGTGGTCAGGGTTGTTTCCCTTTCCACGACGGACGTTAGCACCCGCCGTGTGTCTGCCAGTTAGTTCTTCTAGGTATTCGGAGTTTGGTTAGGTTTGGTAATCCGGTGAGGACCCCTAGCCCATCCAGTGCTCTACCCCCTAGAGAATTCGACTGACGCTCTACCTAAATAGATTTCGCGGAGAACCAGCTATTTCCGAGTTTGATTGGCCTTTCACCCCTAGCCACAAGTCATCCCAATCTATTGCAACAGATACGGGTTCGGCCCTTCAGTAAGTGTTACCTTACCTTCAGCCTGCTCATGGCTAGATCACTCGGTTTCGGGTCTAATCCAACGAACTGAACGCCCTATTCAGACTCGCTTTCGCTACGCCTACACCTATCGGCTTAAGCTTGCTCGTTAGACTAAGTCGCTGACCCATTATACAAAAGGTACGCCGTCACCCAGAACAAATCTTGGGCTCCGACTGTTTGTAGGCATTCGGTTTCAGGTACTATTTCACTCCCCTCGTCGGGGTACTTTTCACCTTTCCCTCACGGTACTGGTTCGCTATCGGTCATGCACGAGTACTTAGGCTTGGATCGTGGTCGACCCATGTTCAGACAGGATTTCACGTGTCCCGCCTTACTCTAGGACTTAAATCAGAGTTACGTATACGGGACTATCACCCACTTTGGTTCGACTTTCCAATCGATTCTACTTTTCTTAATTTAAGCCACTGGCCTGGTCCGCGTTCGCTCGCCACTACTAACGGAGTCTCGTTTGATGTCCTTTCCTACAGGTACTTAGATGTTTCAGTTCCCTGCGTTTGCTTCTTACACCCTATTTTATTCAGGTGTAGATACCTTTATATGATGACTAGAAAACTAAACTGTTTCTTGAAAAAACAGCTTAATCTTTCCAGCCATCAAAGGTGGGTTGCCCCATTCGGAAATCTACGGATCAAAGGGTATTCGCACCTCCCCGTAGCTTATCGCAGCGTATCACGTCCTTCATCGCCTGTGCATGCCAAGGCATCCACCAAATGCCCTTAAGACACTTGATCGTTCTCATTGCCAATATTCATTTACTGTTTATCTTGTGCTAAACAAACAAAAATATCAGCAGAAAAGACCAGCTTCTCGAGATATATTCAATGGCGCGGTTAAGCTTCCAATCATAAGCAAGGGCTTTGAGCGTTCCCTTGCGACACATTCCTTTTAGATAATTTCCTCTTTTAAAGAAAATT
>NZ_JBLEBK010000002.1:152500-177461 GCF_047263965.1 Bartonella propinqua
AAAAAATAATATTGATGCTTTGATAAATAGCCCGATAGCGCCATCAGAAGACACTTCTTAAATGTCTTTCAAAATAAAACTTGCTCTCTCAAGGTATGTCCTCTTGCAGTAGCATTGTCATGATTAAAAAATGTGTCATCATCTTCTTTTTAGATGTACGACTACCCTCTTTTAAAATTTTAAAAGGAAGTAAAACACGCGCTTGATACCTCATCGATATGCAACCTTAACCATGCAGGGTGAAAATATCATGATGGCAGCACTCATTTCATGTTTTCATAAATAATAGGATGGTGATGTATCATGAATTTTGCGTTATACTTCTTCCCATGAACAATGTTGGGAGATAGGCATGACAGAACGCAAAGAGATTTCTTGAAAGCAAGTCTTTGATATGACAGAACTATAGTGACATAAGATTTTCTGTGTAGTGCTCATTGCCAAGCGATTAAATCCATGCAAATAGAGCAATGTTCCTTCTTGTTTCAATCAAATATCACTGATGAATGAGCGAATTTTCTTCATATATTTTTTCTCTTTATCGTTTGCGTTAGAGAAAGATGTTTGCGCTCCTTATAAAATTCATGGAGAGATTCGTTATGAAAAATTGCAAAATTACTCAGCTTATACGGCTGTACGAAAAAAACTTTAATTCCTGTGAACATAAGAGGAAAAAACTATAAATTTTCCATAATACGATTCGCTCAGCATTTATTCATGAATATTCTCACTTGTCTTCATTGAAAAAAAATCATCAAAACTTTTTATCAGCATTTAAACGAATCATTCTTTTTCATAACCATCGCAGAAAATTTATCTGAGCGCATACATCTCTCGCCTCAACCTTAAATTTAAGAGCGCACTATCACGTACGAAATCATCAACTGTTCAAAAATATTCCTGTACACACAGCCAGACATATATTGCATAAAGATATTATTGAAAAATGAGAAAAAGATATGAAAATCTACAGTAGAAGAGAGTTGCCATTGTGAGCAACGATCTTGACATTCTTTGTCGTAGATTCTTTCTCTGTAAACGTATTTTAGGATAAAATGTATTTTCCTCAAATGAGAACAGATTATAAAAACCTTTTCTGTTTTCCCTTTAATCGATGAAAAAAGATTTTGACAAAGGATTTTAACTATTCATGCTAAGTTTTGGCAAAGGAATGGTCACCTTTGTTCCCCCCAAAGCAGAGGTTTCAAAGAGTGATTTTTCCCCAAATTGCATACAAAGCTGTTCAATAACCAAGCGACCAAGACCTGTTTTTTGCTGTGAACTTTGGCAACGCATGCCCACACCATCATCTTCCACAATGAGCATCATTTGTCCATTTTCTTGAGAATCAAACGAAATATAAATATTTCCAGAGCGCTGATCAGGAAAGGCATGTTTTAAGGAGTTTGTTAGCAATTCGCCAAGAATAATCCCAAGTGTTGTAGCATCTCTTGAAGACAGTCGACACTCTTTAAAAGAAGTATGGATAGTGATATTTTCGCGCAATTCAAAAGGTACAGCCAATTCGACATCTCGAACCACTAAGCTGAGAAACTCAGCCAATAAAGTTGTCTCCATATCATCACTCAGACGCAAACGGCGATGTGCCGTTGATATTGTCTGAATACGATCACGTGCAGCCCCAAGAACAGAACGCACTTCTTTATTTTCGCTACGACTTAATTGCAAACCAAGCAGAGAAGACACAGTTCCAAGAGAATTTCCAATACGATGGCTAGCATCCTGCAGCAACATTTCAACACGTTGGCGCTCTTTTTCTGCATGATTTCGTGCTCTTTCCAACTCGTGTGTGCGCTCTTTCACACGGGCTTCAAGAGCAGCATTTTCACTATGAAGCAGCAATTGATACATTTTTAAGGAACGCATATCGCGATGAAAGCGATTAATGATAAAATAAGCTGAAATAAAAGTACTCACCACAGAAACAATTGCTGCCAATGTTAAAGCAGCGTGCATCAACGCTATATTTTCGCGCTGGCTTTGCCGTATAGTATCATCTCCATTAATAAAATTTGTCATCAATTGGGCTAAACGCGCAATTTGGATCTTTTGGATTTCAGGGATGAGAGAGGGTTGAGAAGATTGGTCAGGTGGCGCATCAAGAGCAAGCATATGAGAATTCATAAGATCTTTACGTATTTCAACCTCTTTTTTAAAATCAGCAAACCATTCATACCATTGCGGATGTGCATAGACAATGAGTGCAGTATAATCGAGAGTATCATCAAGATGACGCGCTGCATTTGCAAAACGTGCTTTATCTTCTGGTTTACGGGTTTTTGCATAGCTACGGTCAGCTATTGCCATATCGATCAAACTAATGAGTACTAAATCAGCCTGTTCACGCAATTCTGAACTTGTATTCAGCTGCGCAATTTCCCGATCCACTGCATTTGAGAGTAGTATAATAAAAGCCGATGCCACACAAGCCATAACAAGAGAAACAATAATTGCCACCCAACGCCATCGTGATATCGTTGAATCAGAAGTGGGTATTTTAGGCAGAAAAATCGTCTTTTTTGTCATATAATTTCCATCGGCGAACCTGAAAATCGTCATTTTTCAGCAGAAAAGAGGATTGCCTTATGAAACATAGCGCAAAAGCCCGATTGAAAATTTCATACAAGCTTTTCTTACTTTCCCAAGGATACACATCAAACGCTCTGAATTTCCTCAGAACAGCACTTTACGTTAATAGCTATAACGGGGATAAAAAAAACAAGGTCATCAATCATAATTATTACATTTTTTTAGCCGCTAAATGAACACAATATACTTCCAGCGGAACAAGAATCTGGACCATAATCGGATTCACCATTCACTTTGAGAAGTTCCTGCAAGCGATTGCGTGCTCTGCTGACACGGCTTTTGATTGTTCCAATGGCACAACCACAAATAGCCGCAGCGTCTTCATAAGAAAAACCAGACGCCCCAATAAGAATAATGGCTTCTCTTTGATCAGCAGATAACGCATTTAAGGCTTTTTTAAAATCTTGTAAATCAAGTGACCCATATTGAGAAGGATGGATGGCTACATTTTGGGTAAACATACCATCACTGTCTTGAACTTCTCTTCCTTTTTTGCGCATTTGACTGTAGAATTCATTCCGCAAAATAGTAAAAAGCCACGCTTTAAGATTGGTACCCATTTCAAAGCTGTCTTGTTTAGCCCATGCCTTCATAATAGTATCTTGAACTAAGTCTTCAGCTTTGTCGTGTTTGCTACTTAAAGAGATAGCAAAAGCCCGTAAAGCTGGGAGAACCGAAAGTAATTCCTGTTTAAAATCTTTCACACCCACTGTCATAAAGGATCAAACCTTTTTCACACTCTTGAATCCAAACTGCTCTGCCTGATCCAATCTCTCCAAAAGCTCCAGCAGGCGTACAGGCAGTGCTTCTTCTTGAATCCCTACGTAAAACTGGCGCAATTTTCGCGCTATTTCGCTATTGACCCCGAGAACATCATCTCCAAACGTACAATGATCGGCGAGATTTTTTTCATCATGGTCGTTCATTTTTCATCCCCCTAATCCATATACTAATAGTAACACTGATAAGAGATTTTCGCCTCATGGTTGTAAATATAGTTTTGTATCAAAAGTTCCATACAAACAGAGGAACTTTTTCATTTGTTGGGGATTTCAATCAACAAAGTGCTTGCAAAGATGAAAGGAGTTTATAAATCATGTCATTATCAACACGCATCGCACCACATCTCCCCTATCTTCGTCGTTTTGCCCGATCTGTCACGGGCAGCCAATTATCTGGTGACGCTTATGTATCGGCAATGTTAGAAGCGCTCATTGCTGACATTTCCATTTTTCCCAAGACATCCAGTGATCGGATTGGTACCTATTGGCTTTTTTGTCATCTCTTTGATCAAACGACCCCTAATATTCCTGAGCCGCTGCCACAATTTGGTCTTGAACAAAAGGCTCATGCTAAATTATCGTATCTCACACCACGTGCACGCCAAGCATTTTTGTTGATTGCAGTTGAAGGCTTTAATGAGCAAGAAGCCAGTGAAATCATGAATCTTGATGCGAAAGCGTTTCGCAAACTTCTTACCCAAGCATCAGTTGACATTTCTCAACAAATTGCCACACAGGTTATGATTATTGAAGATGAGCCTCTTATTGCGATGGACATTGAGCAAATGGTAGAAAGTCTTGGTCATCAGGTTGTAGGAATTGCCCGCACCCGCGATGAGGCTGTGGTGATGTACCACCAAAAAAAACCACGAATGATTTTAGCTGATATTCAATTGGCTGATAACAGCTCTGGTATTGACGCGGTTAATGACATTTTACAAAATGACCGTATCCCTGTGATTTTTATTACTGCTTTTCCCGAAAGGCTACTCACTGGAGAGCGTCCAGAACCCACTTTTTTGGTCACAAAACCGTTTAACCCTGACATGGTGAAGGCGCTAATTTCACAAGCTTTATTTTTTCAAAAAAAGGCTTCTAAAGCTGCCTAACACAAGATAACATTTTGATCATGGTCGTTACTCCTGTTCCAAAGCCACTCATGGACAAATCGCGTCTTAGCGCTTTAATGCAAGCAATCTGTGGGGCTGATATTTGTGTTTTATACCAGACACCGAATCTGGTCTATTTATGGGCTGAAAATCTACCGAAACATTTGCATAATAAATGGCGGGTTGGATGTCGCGACAGTGATTTTTTTTCGCTTGATCTTGCCGATAATATGGAAACAATCAAATTGCAGGTTTTAGCCACAGGCAAAATGCAAACCATCGAAGCACGGTTTGAAGATACGGCAAAACAAGCTATTTGGTACAAATTTTCTATTGATTGCCACCACAATGATCAAGGAGAAATTATTGGCATTATTACCACTGGTATTGATATTTCAGGATTACGCCGACGTGAGCAAGTGCTAAAAATATTACTCCGAGAAGTCAGCCACCGCTCTAAAAATCTTTTGGCAATCATCCAAAGTATTGCCAGTCAAACTGCACGCTATACGGAATCGCTTCAAGTTTTCTTACGCAAATTTCAAGGACGTATCCACTCTCTTTCTCATTCTCAAGATCTAATCACCGATTCTGATTGGCGTGGTGCTCAATTTCGTGAATTGGTTCACTCGCAAACTTTGGGCTATTTAATGAAAGAAAAAGAACGCTTTTCTATTGAGGGCGTAGATCCTTATCTTTTTCCAAACGCAGCGTTACATATTGGCTTGGCTTTTCATGAGCTCATTGTCAATTCCCTTTCTTTTGGCGCTTTGTCACAAGAAGAAGGAAGTGTATGTGTGTGTTGTGAAGTTCAAACAAAAATGAATAGGGAAACGCAACTTCTCATTACTTGGAATGAAAATTTTGAAGCAGGAACCCTTCTTTCTACGGAGAACCAATCCTGTTTTGGCAGCGCTGTCTTAGAAAAGATTGTCCCTGTTTCAGTGAATGGTTCCTCTTCTTTAAAATTGACAGAAAAAGGAATTTTTTATCGCTTGTATGTTCCTGATACTTATTTTGATACCTTTTTTTAAAAAAAGCGATTCAAACATTGTGAAATGAGCAAATAAAATACCCTCTCACAGAGTATCTCTGGCACGCGGCATACCATCACGCTTAGTACAAAAACATTATTTCTGCACAACCACCCACTCAGAGCTCCCCCCCCACTGATGAAAAACCACCCCGTGAAAATCCAACTTTTTAGGAACAAAGAACCTTTGAAAACGTTGAACAATAAGAAAGCTCTCTTCGTGTTGACAGATGGCATTTTATACTATCAGCCTTTCATTTGGAAAATGTTTTATGAATCCTCTTTTTTTTGTCCTTCTCTTGGTTTCATGTACAGATGATTTTAACAGTTGTTACTCTAACAGTACAATGGTCAAAACCTATCCCACAGCTCAAGCATGCGAGCAAGCCATGATACCATCTACCAAAAAATTTGCATTTTATGGACAACAAATTTTTGCTCAATGCACGCATATACACGCAAACTTACATCAAAAAGAAGTAAATCTCATCTGGGCTGTGACCAATCGAGGAAACTTCTTACTTACCAGCCAAGAACATAAAAAATAACCTGTACACAAACAGCAAAAAACTTTTATCCGTACATCCTCTTTTACATACAGTTGCCGTAGACTTTTTGCACAAAAATTATTAAAAATGTAAACAAATCATATTTCAAAAAAACAAATGAAAGAATGCAGCATGGCAGACAATAAGCAGAGTGATACTGCGGATAATCAACAGAATGATACGTCAAGAAATCATCGTACAAAACTGTGCACTCTGCCTCAAGATCACCCCTTAGATCCTACGATAGAGCGCGTTAGAAAAAAGCTCATGCGTTTAATGATTATTTCTATTTCGATAACGCTTATTCTCATTCTCGCAGTGCTGTTTGGGGTTGTATATAAAATTATAGCCACTCAACCTGCTTCCAAACAAACAAGTCTCATTTCTTCTCAAAGTAAAAGTACAGAAATTGCTCAGTACACACTTTCCTTACCAAAAGGCACACAGATTCTGTCGCAAAGTCTTTCAGAGCACAATATTGCATTGAAAATTTTAACACCTGAAGAGCAAATAAAATTTATAATTTACAATTATCATACTGGTGCAATTACTACAATTCTTTCAATTAAAACAACGCAATACTCGTCTCCCCTTCTTCCTCTCAAGAATCAATAACATCTTCACGCATCCGTAATCAATCGAAGTAACTTCTTCATTGAAAAGCTAAGGGCATAAACAATAACAAATGCCCATATATTTTTCTCATGTTTAAGCCAAAGAGGATGCTGCCTGACATCAACGTGGTTTTCTCTGAACTTCTTCATCTCACAAAGGAAGAGAACCAACTTTTTTGTTGGTACATCTGTATTTTAAAGAAGAGTCAATAACATCTTCACACATCTGTCATCAATCGAAGTAACTTCTTCATTGAAAAGCTAAGGGCATAAACAATAACAAATGCCCATATATTTTTTCTCATGTTTAAGCCAAAGAGGATGCTGCCTGACATCAACGTGGTTTTCTCTGAACTTCTTCATCTCACAAAGGAAGAGAACCAACTTTTTTGTTGGTACATCTGTATTTTAGAGAAGAGTCAATAACATCTTCACACATCTGTCATCAACCGAAGTAACTTCTTCATTGAAAAGCTAAGGGCATAAACAATAACAAATGCTCATACATTTTTTCTCATGTTTAAGCCAAAGAGGATGCTGCTGTCCGACGTCGACGCGGTTTTCTCTGAACTTCTTCATCTAACAAAGGAAGAGAATCAACTTTTTTGGTTGATACATCTGTATTTTTAGAGACTGGCTCTGCCACCTGCGAAAGCTCAAGGGATGATTCTTCTTTATCCCGCATAACGCGCCGACGCGAAGTGCGACGTGACTTTTTGAAAGTTTCATCATTTTCTTCCGCAACGCACTGCTCTTGGCAGTTTTTTTCTTCCAAAAGGCTATTGGCATCCAGCGCATCATCTGCATAACCATTCTGTGCCTTGATTTTTTGACCACTGCCATTTTTTTTCTGCTGTGTTTGCACTGCAGCGTTCTCATAATTAACATCGTCTTTTTTTGCAGCTTCAGTATCTATTTCCTCACACTCTTGCTCACTATTTTCCTCACGTCGAGAAGATTGTGACATTTGTCCGACCGCTGCCAAAATGATACGCAAATAATGTTCAGCATGCTGTAGATAATTCTCAGACATGACGCGATCACCCGCACCTTGCGCATCACGTGCCAAACTTATGTATTTATCAGCAATTTGTTGGGCATTTCCGCGAATCTTAACATCTGGACCGCTACTTTCATAATTCCGAGACAACGGGTTCGGACTACGGCGATTATTATTGTTGTTCCCATTATTATTATTGCGACCGCGTACCCGTCTATTTTGTTGTGGCCTCATATTCATCCCTTTTGGAGTATTGTATATCTTTATGTGTATATCTTACTTTATGCGTATATCTTAATTGACTCTTCTTTATCGCACTATTTTTCGATAATGCCGATCATATTAAAAATACAATTATATATTATCCGTGCTTTACTTTACTCAAATGCCCCACTGACATTTGATAAAAGCATACATTTTTTGAAAATCACAAAAACAGTAGGGAATACATAAATCTAAAATTCCCTCTTTCTCTGTTAACGGGCAGAATCCTAGTGATGTTCACATCAAATGCCAAGTATTTTTTTTCAAAATAAACCATATTTCACTAAAAAAATCATCATCTTGTGGAAAAACGAAAAAAACGAGAATACGCATACACTGTTTTAGCAAATAAACAAGCAATTCTCGTCAGCAAACAAATAGACAATTCTTTTTGCTTCTAAAACCACTGTTCCTAAAAAACGCTGATATTTCCTTTTCTTCGCGCATTTAGTTCACAAGCGTCTCCCCCACAAACCGCTGCACGAATATATCTACTGCGCCAACATAGCCTTTTTTCTGCGTCAAAGCAATCCCCTCATGTTCAACTCCTCAACAACCACTCCCTTGCCAACTTTTAAGTAGATGCACAATCGCACGTTTTAAATCCCATAACTGGTCAGCAGATCATTTTTTTTACAAGCACCCCGCTATGTTTACAAGCACCCTACTGGACTTACAAATTTTTCTCTCATCACCCTTAAAGATTAAATCTTACGCTTGATGACCAACCCCATATCAAAATCCAACACAAAAATGAAATTTCCCAAAATAACCACAAATTTCTGAAAAAGAGACAACCAACAAGCTCTATCTCCCACATTTTATATTCTATGCTTCACTTCCCCACATCACAATATCTTATGGCGGAAATCTTATGCCCCAACAATCTCTTTAAGAATAGCCAACAAGAATGACACAATATGGCACAATATAGCTTTTCTCTTTTCTCATGCTTCCCAACATAAGATTAAAATCTCTACAATAAAATAAAAGTCTTTGTGCTGCTCCAACCCAAAACTTTAAAAGTGTACTGTTTCTATGTGTTTTCACTTTTTTCTAACTCTTTTACGAAAAACTAAAACAAAAGGGATTATGCTGACACTTTCATAAAAACATTTCTCCCCCTTTATCCCAATTTTATCAAATGTAAAAAGAAGCAAGGCGACTTGCTTGCGCCTTATCTATGGTTATTTATAGATAGCTGACAATATTTAAGGCAAAGAACCTTAATTTAAGCCAGAGAACCTTTTTCCGAAAATGATTACGCAAAATAAAACGGCGTCTTTTTATATTGAATTGGAAGTCAACCATAATCTTTGTTAAGAATTTTACTTCAAGAAAGTCTTATGATAAATCTCCTATGCTCTTTTAATTTAAGTTGTTACAAAATTGCCAAACAACTTCAGACAGCAAAAGAGAAAATTAATGCTTCAGGGAAAAGAAGCTTTTCTTTTTTGATTCAAAAAGGCTAACAATACTATTTGTTCATAATACATCTTTAAGGAGCATCTGCGCACATCATTTTCACTATAAAAGAGCTTCACTTAAATAGATGAGAGGATATGATATTCATGGAAAGAAGAATCCAAGCGATGAGAACATTGTATCGCAAAAAACTATATCGCATAACCTCTCGTGTTTTTAAAATTATTTTTTGTGTTTTGGTGTGTGGTTTTGCGATTCAGCAAACCATCAATTACTTTTTTCCCTCCCAAGAAAACGTACAAAAAAATCCTGTTCTCCTCACGATTCCCACATTTGATTTGCGCATTTATTGTAAAGAAATTGCTGCTTCAGTTTCGCCCGATATAAGCGTAGAGGTTTATAACCGCTGCACCAATTTAGAAAGTGAATCTTATTTTGCAATTCGTGAAATGTGGGATAATTTTTCTGATCAGATAAAGGAAAGATGTGTGAAAATGGTACGACCAGGAGATGGCAGCTATTTTCTTTTACGCGATTGCTTTATCAATGAAAAAGATGGGAAGAGCCACAAGGAACGCAATTACTTTTAAAATTTTTTTAGCGCAAATGGATTAAGCTGGAAAAATCTGGTGCTAAAAGCTCCTCCAAAATATCGGATGATGTTTTATATTTGATCTTTCATATTTTTGAAGGTCGTAGCTATTTTTTCCCTTCTCCATTTTCATGATTTGAAAGAGATCACAAAATATTACAGCAATGAAAATATAAAGGGGGGAGAAGGTATAAAGAGGGAAGATATATAAGAGGATCTCTGGAGTGTATCTTTTTTCTCACGAAGAGAAAAACGAAACTATTAAATGTGCTACTATTTGCTTTGTTTTAAACATTCTACTCTTTGAAGATGGAAAAGAAAAGAAGACACCTTCACCACAGGAGAGGCAACCACAAGAAATGAATGGTTCACAAAGCTGAAACCGAGGATCTTAAGAGATCGACATCCACCTTCAAACAATCATTTTGTCCATGCAACAAAATGCTCCATGTCATCAGGTTGGCAAGACTTCACCAATTAGCATAGTATTTAGATCAGCATAGTATTTAAAAAAATTTCTTTAAAGCCAATTTATAAATAAGCCACAAGAAGACGTGTGAGAATTCTTCAAGAAAAGCGTAAAGCCCCCATTACAATGCAAAAGGCATGATATGAGGGCACTCTACAATCCCCACAAGACAAACTAATCTCAATATTTTTTAAAACTATCCAAATGACGCTAAATTAAAGACATAAGGAATACTGGGGGGCTTGTTTTTCCCTTTACGGCTTCCAACAATTTTGCTTTTGACCAAAACGGTCTGTTGCCAAAACCCACCGCGACAATAACGGCTCTGTTTTCACGAAAGAAGCTGGATTATTAATTTTTGGTGGCTTCATCCATCCCGCGCAAGACAGTGGCACATTCGTCTGGCATCCCGCCAAGAGCAAGGCAGACATGAAAAGGAGAAAGAAAAAAGATTTCATCATTAATTTTTTCACGATTTTGAAAAGCTGAAACTGCTTGGATCAAAGTTCTGCTTCGCTCAAAAGAGCGCCCATAAAAAAAGCTGCTCAACGCAACCACAATAACCAAAGCAATAACCAAATGAGAATGAGACAAAAGGGACATTAATATTATCCCCTCAACCGATAGATAGACACCCCAATACCAGCTACTGTAGCCAAAACCATAACAACAGCTAAAGCCCATTGTATAGGTCCATATCCAGTAAAAATCCCTGTTATCCCTGAAAATGAACCAACAAGCGGCGCAAAGACCTCAACATTTTGCCAAAAAGAGATTTTTGGAGTTTCTACTTTTTGATAGTTAGAAGAAACATAGGCTCCTTTAGCCCACAATCCTGCTTCAGCAGCCCGCCGATGTACAAGACCCTGTAGGCGTTTTCCTCCTGCTTTTGTCCATTTTTGCAGTTCGGTTGGCACAGCTTCATAATTACCTTCATTGAGCTTTTTTAAGAGCGTAGAGTTGCAAAAAGCTTCTGTCCCCACATTATAACAAAAGGACACAAGAGCAGCAAATTGCTCATCGGTTAGAGGTTGCTCAACCATCTGTTCCACAGTTTGCTCAAATTGTGCCAAATCTTTTTGCAACAGCGATTCTGCTTGACTTTCTGTAATCTGCATCCCTTTTTGCACAAAAAGTTTCCCCACTTGTGCAGTATGACCATAACCGATCGTCCAAACACCCACAGCATCTTGATAAGCTTGCAAGCGGAGACCTTCCCATTGTTTAATGAGTGCAAGCCCTTCTTTTGAAATTTTTCGCATTTTTAAAACTCCTCAAGCTCCTTTAAAATTCTGAAAATAAAATTGGAGAATGTGTTGAGACACTCCCCTCCTTATTTCTTCTCCCATGTGCTTTTTCTAAGCTCTTTTCATTGAGCTCCTTTTTTACCTTTATTTTTCATTTCACTATTTTTATCGTTTACTTTAGGCATCTTATTTGTCTTTAACACTTCAAGATTTTGGAAAATCGCTTTCAATTGTTGTTCTACATCGTCCACACGCTGCGAAATTTTTGTGATCTTTTGGATTTGTTTTGCATTAAAACGCTCGATATCTTGACGCACTTGATCGAGCAATGCATTCAAAGGAGCATGAACCATTCTTCCATTGGCATAAAGAACCACACGAATGCGTTCAGGATCATCAATTTCATCGATAGAAAATGGAAAAAAGACCATTCTAAAACCTCATATTTGTTGCACAGTAGTTGACAATAAAAGACTGCGCAAAATCTGTTGATTTACGCTCAAGCTCATGCAGCGACGTATTTTTTGCATATGCACATACGTATTTTTTTGAAAAACATTTTTATTGATAAAACGAGCGCGACAATCAGCATCAGCAGTATTTTTAATGCTTGAGCTTCAACAAAGTTTTAAATCACTTTTCAACAGTTCAAGAAGCTTGCATCTTTTATACGCGACAGCGCAAAACAATAACAAACAAGAGCATTGATGCTTTCTGCTTTGTCATCACCTTATAATTTTGGGAAAAAATGGCAACATTTGCAAAATTGAACACACACGCATTCAAGCACATTTAAGCGCCATCCATATTTTTTTCTTCCTCATATTTCATCAATAATGCCAAAGAGTTTTTTCTGCTCTTTTTCAATAAGCTTTTTCATCATACAAAAGCCATGTTTTAAACATTTTTTTCCACAGCAAAAGACACAATGGATTCCTCCACAAACTCTCCAGACAAAATATATATTGGATTTGTTAAACACCAATCATCTTATTTTTCAGCAATATTCTCATAGAATTTGCATTTATGAAAATAAGCACCTTGTTTTTTCAATCATTAAGGATTATACCCCACTCGAAATTTCCTTATAAAAACAGATTGTGCCGCTCACCCATTGTGCGGCACAATTGTTTTATTTTGTCATGAATCGCTTTAAAGCCCAGAACTTCTCATCAAAAAACGCGCAAATAAACTAATTGATAAAACAAAAGACTGTTCCTTCATCATAAACCGTATGCCAAACGCCCTGATAAATATTTTTGATATCTTTCACTATTACATCAGCCATAATTATGAACTGCATTTAGGATTGTTTTTTTAAGACATTTGTTTTTTATCCGTGTAACAATTCAAGACTCTCAAGCTCCCAATCCTAAAATAGAACATATTCTTTTTGCAAAAAGCGAAAACGTCTAAAAAGGGTAGAAAAGAAGGAGAAAATTTTATTTTTAGGTGCCATAATTTTTTCCATTTTAAAGCCAATTTTACGATAATCGACATGCAATAATGTTGTTTTGGGATTGACATAAACGGCATCTGGATTCAACTGCAGCACTTCTTGAGCAAGCACGCCCTGATAGCGTTGAGGATTTCCCTTATAATTAAAGGCATAAATTGGATAACCATTTTTTTTGCCCAAAGGCACGATATTTTCTTTAGCTCTCACATCGGAAAGCCCGAAAAGTCCTCCTACCAACCCAAGCAATCGCTCTGCATCGCTTAACGGGTCCTTTACGACTGAGGGCATTGTGACTGCTTCTCCTGATTTTGTGCCATAATTTCCCGCAGCCTGTGTTCCAGCATTCAGCAATCGTTCCAGCTGGTTCCACCCCTGATTATCTTCCTCCATCCACTTTTGGCGTTGTGCATCTAGGGCATTTTGGCGTGCAGCATCCTGCACCATTCCACCTTTCAAAACATTATTTTGTGCATTGCTTTGTCCTTGAAAATAGGCGTTAGCAGCATTAACCTGATCGCGTGATGCAGTATCAATCATCTGATTGGCATTCATCATATTTTTGACATCTTGATTATACTGCTGCGCAAGAGCATTTGTTGCCAACGTGCCCAATTCATCGGTAAGCACTCCAGTATGTGCGCCAGATCCGTACCGCCCCGCCCCTGACATAGATTGATTAATGGCATCAGAAGTTTTATTGAGCGCATTTTGGAGTGCATTATTAAATTTGCTATTATTTCCGATCAAATTTCCCTGAGCCATATGAGAGAGATTCATAGCACTTTTTGTTGGTGCATTGAGCAAACCCATCAGTGCTGGATCATTGTACTGATCGGCAGCTTTTTGTAAACCTGTGAGCGCATTTTTTGTTATATCGCCCAAACCTGCAGTACGCTCTCCTTGATAGACATTTCCACCGATTCCTTTATTAAAAAGGTCGAGTGCTTGAGCACTGGCTGTTTTAAAGATATCTTCTGCCCATGCGGGTGGAGCATTTGTTTGTGTTGTTGTTTGCACTTGAGGTGTTACTTTTTTTCTCATGGCGCCAAAACCTTTCTATAATGAATAAGATTAAGAGAATATCCATGATGAGCGAGCATTTTAGCCCATCCAGATCTTCCAACTGTCAGCATTTCATCTGCATGGATTTCACGTGCCCATTCTTCGACTTTATCAATCAATTTCACCAATTTTACCCCTCCCTCTCCAGCAAGATCCAAAATCACAACACGTTTTTTCCCCGTGTGTGTCATTTCAATTTTGGTAATCACAAAAGCGCGAAATTGGGTATTATTTTTTAAGACGATCCACAATTGTGCTTGCCCTGTAGCGATTTCTTGCGCAATTGTTTCCAAGCAAACATCATCTGGAAACCGCTGAGCATATTTTTTCATAGCGGCATTTATGGCATCTTGATAACGCGCTATTTTTTCCCATGACCACTGATTGGTAAGATGAACAGAATAAAGGTTTTTACTCTCATTTTTACTCTCATATTGCTGTGTCATAATTTTAGCTCTTTTAGCCTTTTCGTGAAGAAGCCATATGATCTGTGATGAAGCATATTCAACGCATCACTTTTTGTAAGGCATGGGCTTAACGCATTTACTTTTTACATAAACGCATCACCCCTTACGACATATGTAAAACGTGCATGTAAAGCATGGGCTTAACGCATACCAGCAGGCTTCAATTCTACATCAAACCCCGTAACATGGGACCAATTCACGCCCTCAGGGATGCGCAATTTAAAGCGATAGAAGCGTGCTCTTACACGATAATGGATTTGCCCTGTATTGGAAGAAGGCTGTTTTTCTGGAAGCCACACGGTTTTTTCTTCGAGTGATTGCCGCAAGCGTATCCCGACAGACAAATAGAACTCTGCGCTATTGACCTGAGGCATAATATTTTTCACCCGCGTAATCATACCATTTGTCTGCCCCATTTCCTGTGATGTCACGGTACAAGCCATAGGTTTCCCAGAAAAAGACCCGAGTCTACCCTGATGATCAAACGCACCAAAAACGGGGGATTCATTTTTCCAAATTTTACTATCGAGAGAAAAAGTCAAATCATCAATACTCTGAGAAATCTCATCCAATCCTTCTAGAGTTTTTCCTGCTAAGAAAATAGGCAAAACCATTTTAATATTCACAATGGCTTTGGTCCATTTTTGCAATCCCCAATCATAAATGAGTAAGATGCGTTCTTTCACATTTTCATCATGAGCAACCATCCAATAGACGCGATTATAAACCCCATCGACAGCAGCAAACAGTGTTGAGAGATTATTCCCGCTCATAATTGCAGTTGTCGTTCGATCAACTTTTTCGAAACCGATTGGTATAATTTGCCCTTCATTGGTTATCTGATAAAATCCTCCTTCATCAGCAAAGAAGGAAAAATTTCCTCGACAAACAATAGATTCGGCATTTTTCACACCTCGTTTATCGTGTATTTTTTGGAAACTGAAGATAATCTTTGATCCAGGGATAAAGGATCCAGCATAGATAGCTGACCGCATAAAGATGATTGGATTTGTTGTTTCTGTTGCGCCTTGAACGAATCCGCCATCGGGGAAGTCTTGATAATCGCAACTTTTCTGTCCCACGGTCCAAAATTCTGCATCATTTAATCCCGACCAATGGACGCGTCTTGGATGCTCGGTCAGCTTCATCAGACAAACGAAATCGCCCCACACCCGAACGATCCCTGCACGAGGAGGATTTCCGCCTAAATCTCTAAATTTTTCATCCTGCGTAACATTCATCACTTGAGGATTATCATTAGCATTCACAGCAATAACATAATCACCAAACAAAGCGAATGACCAAGGTGCATCGATATTGGCAAGATATGGTCTTCCCTCTCGGCTAATATTTTTCCACTGCATCGTTGTATTATCAAGCAGGTAGATTTTTTGTTCTGCTCCAACAATAATAGACACACCAGACTTTGTCTTAACAGCGATCGCTTTTAAAATGTGATCGGGACAAGGCTGTGAAAACGGGATAAAGCTTGGCATCGGGATATAAGACCCATCGGCTGGCAACACATTGACCAACTCATCGGTAAACATGCCACTAATATCTGCCACATCGGGTCGATAATCCGCAACTGGGAAAAAAGTCATTTAAAACCCCATTGGAAAGATGTGTGAAGCGCCTTTTCGGCGTGATGTTTCAATGTACAAGATTTTAAGCTGTTCTTGAAAATCGTTGTAAGAGACAGCAGCATATTCAGGATCTTTGAGGATATTTTTATACAGTTCGTATTTTGCACGCGCTTTAATGAGATCAAATGCATGGATCATCCACGGATCATCATCCTGCAAAGCATTTTCCTCCCCCAAATCGGCAACATCATAAAAAAAGCGCACGGTATAAATATTTTGTGGCGTTGGAAAGATTCCTATTTTTTGATCCCTGCAAGTATAAAAGAGAGGATTTCCTTTTGGTGGTTTGTCTCCATATTGTTTTTGCAACACTTCAACGGGTTTATAAACTAATTGTATTTGTGTTGCAGGGTTTGTTCCCAAAAACACAGATTCGATATCTTTTTCTGTCGCAATAAAGAGTCCTTCTTGTTTTCCATACCATGTTTTTCCACTTTGTGTTTTAAATGTTGCCGCTTTTTTTTCATGAAAGAAAAAGGGCTCTCGTTTACACAAGCGCACAGCAGTAAAGATTGAATCTTGAATTTGAACGGAATATTCATCTGTTGTATCGTCAATTTCATCTTGAATAAGCGCAACCATATGAGCAAAAATTTGAGAATGGTCTGATTTTATAGGATCGACGGATGAAACGGTCATAAAGCACCATAATTCTTGTTCAGTGTGAGATGAGATATTATGCTTTTCCCCAACAAAGTGCTTATTAGGGAAAGCATTTGAAATATTTTTTAAACAGCCTTTCAGCTTATGCTGCATAAGTTGGCAGCACAATGACCCCAAAATCTTGCTGAGCAACATCACAGAATAATGAAGATGACAATTGCCGTGTGGGTGACCAAATATTAAAGCGCGTTTTTTTCATACCTATAGTAGTTGTGAATATCACTCCAAGCTCATTGCTATAGCTAAAACGCTTTTCCGCAAATTTATAACGTGCTCCACGATCTTTTTTGATAGCCATAATAACACTTCGCGCTCCAAGGAGAACAGCACGGCGCACATTTGGTACGCACTTATCACGACTATATTTATGACCTTCACCTTCATTCACTTCATTATACTGAACACCCGGTGTAACCCTTTCAGTTTCGTGCAAAATAACCCCGTTATATATACCAACTGCTCCATTTAAGAGAGGACTGTTTGTTTCACTTTTCTTATAATGAAGTGCCTTCGTAATTTCGCGCCACTGCTCTTTTTCTGTATTCGCGCGCAATTGATCCAGCTGTATTGGGTGCAAATAGAGCACATAAAAATTCTCCCCATCCACACATACTGGTCTCATTCTTGGGGTTTCACGTTTCGCGCGTAAAATAGCCTTATCAAGCAATTCGAGACTAAAAATATCATTTTCGTCCAACTCTTCATCTGTCGCTTTTCCATTGGCACGTATAATGCGCTTATCCGTTGGTCGTGTTGGTTGATGAGAGCTGTAATAATATAGAATATTATCAAACGTCTTGTCAGCATTTTCATTAGGTGCGTAATTCTCTATGCTAAAAGCTGTATACCCAGAAACGTGTAAAAAGAACATCGCAGACAAACAATCTGTATACCAATCAACCAAACTATATTTGGCTTCCTTACGCAATTCGTGCATGCTATACTCGCCGAAAAGGTCTTTGTCTGCAGCACGTAAAACATAGAAAATATCCTTAAAAGCCACGCAATCACTTACAAAATGTAAGCGCCCTTCCCCACTTTCAAAATCGTCTATATGTAACGCCCCTTCATTGCCATGCAAATACCCACGCAAATTAAAGATAGCCTTATTACACTTTTCTTTATTGGTTACCTCTTTTAATTGTATGATACTATTAGCATCTTTTCCAATTAAGGGGGCAATAAAGTTTTTTTTTGCAACTTCTTTATCAAAGAATTGCGAATATGCCTCCAAACCCTTGTGACCATTTCGTTTCATATAATTTTTTTTCATTTTTTCCCCTTTAAAATTATTAACATAAAAAAAAATCAGCAACGCGCTGATTATTGGCAATCCACACGCCTTATTTTTAGACGATGAATTTATTTTTGCGTGGTTTTCTGGCTGTTTTTCATAGATCTGTCATAGATCTTGCATGAGAGAGCGTTTACTTCTTTTAAGAGAGCTTCCTCTCCTCACAAGCTCTTATCTTTTTGAGGAGCTTTTTTAAAAAACTGCCTCCACGCTCTCACGAGCTTTCACGCCCGTATTCTTTCAAGAAATTTCTCTATACAAACTTTCTTAAACTTCAAAGCGACGCCCCCAACACTCTCTTTAAAGCCCCCTACCTGCACATATTTTTACTTTTAAAAAATATGTTCCCTCACACATTTTCTTTTTCTTTACTGCCACCCCTTGTAGATTCCAAACGATTAAGATTGAATTCCAAATGGGTTAAAGCAGCTGGTTTCTTTTTATTTTTGCGCCCACCCCCAATAGCCACCCTGCCCTTAAACATTTTACCGAGCATGTTTCCAAAAAACAGGATGGCTTATGGGCATAAGCATGATAGATAAGCTACTTTGTGAGCAACAATTTTTGCCTGCAGAGATATTTTTCCAAACCACCGCAGATATCCCATGAGATTTTTTCGTGGACATGAGGTTTTTTTGTGGATCTAATGAAGCCTCTCTCCTTGGAACTTCACCTTAAAACACCTCATGACCCCACGACCTGCTTGCTCTCTTTTTTGTTGCTACTGCTTCACAGTCTCTCTTTTACGCAACCTTTAAGCTGGTTGTGCATAAGTTGGGATCACGATTGTCCCGAAATCTTGCACGGATTCATCACTCTGATCCAGAGAATAACTGAATCGTGTTTTTTTCATACCGATAATTGTTTTTGCTGCCACACCGAACTCGCGTTCATAGTCAAACAGCTCTTCCACCAATTTATAGCGTGTTGCTCCATGGTTTTTTCCAAAAGCGATTACAGCACTTTGTGCCCCAAGGAGAACAGCACGCCGCACATATTGCAAAGGCATATGGGCTTCCGACATTGTTGTCACACCATGAGTCACATGTTCAGCTTCACGCAAAATGACCCCATTATACATTCCAAGCGACCCATCAAGGATAGGATTTTTTACGTGGTTTCCATTATAGATTGACTTCGTAATATCGAGCCACTGCCCTGCCTCTGTATTAGCGCGCAATTGGGTCACCTGTGTTGGATGCAAATAAAGCACATAGACATTTTTGCCATCAACACGCACTGGTCTAATTTTTGGATTTGCAAGCTTAGCACGTTCGACAGCTATATCGATAAGCTTGAGAGTAAAGCCATCATTTTCGTCCAACTCTTCATCTGCTGTTTTTTCATTGGGTCGCACAACACGTTTATCGCTTGGCGACATTGGTTGATTAAATCCGTAAACGACAGGTAAAACAGGCAGCTCTTGCTCTTCAAAGTGAATACTATTTGCTGTATACCCACACACTTGGATAAAGAACATCACGCTCAAACGATCTGCATACCAATCAACCAAAGCATTTTTGGCTTCTGTACGCAAATCATATATGACACGTTGCTGATCGATTGTCCCTGTATTTTGGACACGCACCGCATGATTAAGCTCATTAACCACCACACGATCCGTTAAGAAATTAAGATTATCTTCAGAACCTGCAAGAAGTTCTCCCTCGCTCACCCCATAGCCGAATAGCTGCGTACGCAAATTAAAGCTCACCGCATCGCCACTTGCTTTACTGATTTCATCTTTTAACTGTATGATACTGTTAGAATCTGTTCCAATCAATGAAGAAATCGAGATTGCTTTTGAGATTTCCTGATTCAAGAGTTTAGACCATGCACACACAGTCTGTTGCTCGTTGAGTCCGATATAATTGGTCATTTTGCCCTCTAAAAATTATTGATATAAAAAAAATCGGCAAAGTGCCGATTATTGACTATCCACATTTGTTATTTTTCAAATGATGGATTTATTTTGCGTGTTTGTATGAATCTTTAGTAAGAGCACTTGCCTCTTGAAGGAGTGCTTCCCTCACCACATAATTTTTTCAAAGGTGCTTTCCTCACTGGCACCACTCTTTGAGAGATTTTTTCTATTTTAAGCATTTTCCAGTTTCAAGGATCATACTTTGAGAGACTCTCTTTCTTGAAAGATATGTTCATACATCTCTTATATTTCCTTTTTAAGAGATATTTCCTCACGCATTTTTCTTTATAAATGTTCCCCGCGCATTAAGCTGTTAAAAGCAGTTTTATTTTTTGGATCAGAGATCCAAACACTAAATTCTGCCTCTGACATTTTATCGATCATCTCTAAAGAGACAGGACCGCTTGAAGTCAAACCGTTATAGGCAGCCAGTGTGCGTGCAGAATTGTGCGTATCCTGTAAATTTTCCGCTCTATGGCTTTGCGAAGTTTTATATCCAACATTTTTGGCAATAGAGTAGATCACTTCAGCAGGATTGTGATTTTTTCGCACACATTCCTGCAAGATTTTTTTCACTTCATTTCCAATCACTGTATCAATGACATTAGGATCAGCCATTTCTGGATAAAGCGATGATAAAGCAGCCAATTGCTTAGCACGCATATCATAAATAAAGTCGGCAGCTTGATCAAAATCATGATGTTTTTGTTTCACAGCAGCCACGGACTGTTGGTAAAGAGAGTGTAACTTCTCTGCTTCAGGCACAGTGGATTCTGCTTGTTGTTTTTTGTGCAACAATCCTTGTTGGTGAAGTGTTTTACCCAACCATTGCATATATCCCATGAAATCTTTTTGCGGATCTGGCGGAACATTTTCCCCAACAGCCTGAGATATTTCCCCATCAGCTTCTTGCGCTTCTTGTGGTTTTGCACCTTCTTGTTGTTTTTGTTGAAAGACCGCTTCACGCTCTTCAAGATTTGTCTCAAGAGTTTTTCTCTCTACTTCTTCTCCAGTTTGCCCATTTTTTTCTCCTTGTGTTGTTGGAAAAAAATCCTGTTGCAATTGGTTTTGTTCCTCTAGCGTTAAGTGTTCTTGATCCATTATATTGCCCTTCTTTTTTCCGAACGATAAGATATAACTCAAGGTAAATTTTTTGGACGAGTCAGCTTAATTCTTAGGCATTTGCCATCTGCAAAATGGTCTGCAGCATTTGTTGTGCCCTCTCATCCTCGCTCTTGACGGGTAGAGCAGCATTTTCCTCTTGGATTTGGTTTTGCTGTTGTGCTTTCACAGCAATTTTGTGGATAAGCGATGCTGGCAAAGGTGAATAACGCAAAAGATCGAGCATAATATCTGGCGTTGTAAAGCTTTGCATCATCGGCAGCAATTGCATAATAATAGCGAATGTGCGTTCTTTTTCATTAAGACTTGTTGGCGCATCATCGACCACAATATCATATTCCAAACTGGTAATCATTTCCCGTGTCAATGGAACATATTGTGCATTTTCATCTCCTGCAATCCGTATCAATCTCCCATCGGAGAGATAATTTTGAATAAGATAGAGGATAATTTTCCCCTGTCGCTGTCGGTACCGACGCAAACCATCAAAGAATGAAGCCAAGAGATTGAGTGAAGATTGTCTGCGTTGTTCTTCCAGAACCCCAGGTTGGTTCACAGCACGCGTCCCCACAAATTCGGGTGACAATCCAGTGACTTGCGCAATAGCGCCCTTTGCTTCATTAAACAGTTGGAAGAAACCTTGCGGGAATTGAGCCACAGGTTTTGGCTGAATTCTCCCTCCCGTGACAGCACCACTTTTAAGCCAAGTAATACTGTCTGCTCTTGCCCAGCTTTCCATAGCTTGACGATCATCATCAAAAGCATCACGTTCTGCCATAATTCCGCCTTTTGATTGGCTATTGAGCAGATACATAACTTGACTAAAATACTTATTAGCCCACCGTTGTGGATCTTTTGTGGGTTTCACAATACCGTAAAACTGTCGAGTAAGCTTATCAAAATATCCGGTAATACACTCCCATCCCAATTGGTTTGACGGCACCAATGGTTTATCAGGAGCATCGAGTAATCTTCGTCCCAAAAAGGCACGTTTAACGACTTTTTTTGTCAATTTTGTTGCTGCAATAGAGGGAAAATTTTTACGCAGATTTTGGAAATCTTTCTCAGAATAGTCGATAAATTTCCCTGTTTGCGTATCGAGCACTTTGTAAATGACTTCACGCTCGAACCACCTACATTCAGCCAACGTGACCATTTTAGGCTTTTGTGCACTGTCTCCTTCCTGCCGCATATCGTGATAGGAGCTTTGCGTATCACCATCGCTTGTGTGATGAGAAAAGACATTATGTTTGACCCAATCAGCATTCAGATCGCTCCAATGAACATTTGGGAACATTTCCTGAGCGATATCGAGTGGTTTTTCGTCAATATACCATATGCGCTGTGCATCGACCAGATTTGGTTTAACAGCACTTGCATCCCAGACCATTTTCATAGGATCCAATCGTGCAATAACTGGTTTTCCCTGCGGCTCTTCTTCAAAATCGAGCCTTGTATCCGTCCATCCCATCCCGCAAATAATAGCATCCTGAAAAGCATCGGAATCTTCGTATTCTCCATCAGCTTCATCACGAAACCATTCTGCCGCCCCTGTAAGGATCTGATTAGCAAAGGCAGCACCTTCTTGTCGTGGAATAAATTGCACCTGTCGTTTATTATTTCTTTCTGTACCGATAACCGCATTCACCAAAGGTGCAATACGGTTAAAAGTCATGACTGGTCTGTTTTGCTCTCGCAACACGACGAGATCTTTGTCATTCCACTGCCGTCCATTGTAAAAGTCGTAATCTTCCTGAGCATTTTTTCTCCATTTTTCGACATGATCGATATCATCGTGATACCAGCGGACGAGTTTTTTAAAGAGCGCCTGATGTTCAAGAGTTTCGAATTGATTGAAAGAGTTTGTAGAATTATCCATTTAAAAAGCCATCCATGAAGTTTGAGAATGGTAAGAATTTTGATAAGCATTTTTTTTGGGTTGTGTAGTTGGCTGTTCATAAGCCAAGCAAAGCAGTCCGAAGCTATCGGCACCATGGCTTGCCCAATCATGCTCAGCACCTAATCCGATATTGCGCTGTTCATCACGTTTTTCGTGATACCAAGCGAGTGCCTTTCGTCCTGCTTTTGTTGTTTCACGATTAAACCATATAGCAGGAAACAACCGTCTTACAGCTTCGATACGCATTTTCACGGCGCCCGCACCTTGATTAGGGATCACTTTTGTTTGAAACCCTGCTTCTTGGAGAGCACTTTCAAAACTGACATTATAAACGCGATCTTTTGTTGCTCCATCATGGGGCAAGACCATAAGCCCTTTGTCATATCCCTTTTGAAAGATCCATCCAATATGCTCTGAAAGAGGTTGTCCTTGCGCTTCATAATAATCAAGGACACGGATTTCACGCCCGACAAATTGTGCGACCCATAAAGCAGTAGCATCAGCCTTTGCACCTGTTCCACCGATATCCCAAAAGACCTTAATCTGCATCAACGGATCGCGTGGAACCTTTGTAATGCGTCCTTCCTGCTCTGCCTCCAGCAGAACTTTTTGGTAGTAAGCCCCCTGCACCGATTGGAGATATTTTCCTTCCCAAATATGGTTATACTGTTCGGGTCTTTTTTCCAAATCTGCTTTCCGATCTCGATTGAGTTTTTCAGGGAATTGCGGATTATCACGCCAATTAATTTCTGCTCCTTTGATATTTGGATCATCGATATTTTTGAAACGTTTTTCCACGGGGGCGTTTTCTCTGCAAGGGTTCCAAGTCACCCATAATTCAGCATTCCAATCTTTTCCTTCTTCGCGCAATGTGGGAATAAGGGTCTGCCACGCAGCTTCTGTCACGGGTTCTGCTTCATCGACCCAGCAGAGAAAAATGCGTCCCATTGACTTAATACTTGCGATATTTCGATCAAGACCGGCAAAAACGTAAGCAATACGCCCATCTTTTGACCTGATATATTTATCTCCGATTTCATAATAATCCTGTAGGAAAGGATAAGTTTCAATAGCGCGTTTAATTTCCTCCAAAGAACTTTCATTGAGTGAGTTTTGAAATTGCCTTGCACAAAGGATCGTGCCACGTTCTCCTGCCTTTCCATGCCGATATCCGATCACAGCAGTCATCAAGGCAAAGGAGCGCGTTTTTCCAGATCCACGTCCTCCCCAAGCAGCACGTACATCAGCCTTTCCAGCAAAAACAGGAATAAGTTTTGGAATGAGAGCGACTTGAGCAGTTTTCATTGTAAAATATTGTCATTATAAAATATTATCATTGAAAATGTTGTAAACTGGGAGACAGATCGTCTTCTCGGCTTGCACTTTTGTGCCAGACACTCAAAAAATAATTTAAAGAAAGCCTGATAATTTAAAGGAAATTTTCGCGATGATTGCCCATAAGCAATCACCTTGATAATAAATCCGTCCTCCCCCTTGCATGACCACGCCCCATATAGCTGCATAAAATACATTATCGTAATCACGCAGGATTCTTACATCCTCCATAAATTTGGTTTGCACCCTCAAACACGGGAGTACCGCAAGCACCTCACGCTTCAAGCAATGCTCCCCCAATACGGAAACACCCCAAGCACCCCACGCTTCAAGCAATGCTCCCCCAAAGCGGAAACATCCCAAGTACCTCACGCCTCAAGCACTATTCCCCCCAAA
>NZ_JBLEBK010000002.1:177561-185913 GCF_047263965.1 Bartonella propinqua
ACGGAAACATCCCAAGCACCCCACGCTTCAAACAATGCTCCCCCAACACGGGAACACCCCAAGCACCTCATGCCTCAAGCACTACTCCCTCCAAAACGGGAACACCCTCAAGCACCCCACGCTTCAAGCAATGCTCCCCCAAAGCGGAAACATCCCAAGTACCTCACGCCTCAAGCACTATTCCCCCCAAAACGGAAACATCCCAAGCACC
Source organism: Bartonella propinqua (assembly GCF_047263965.1). NCBI lineage: Bacteria > Pseudomonadati > Pseudomonadota > Alphaproteobacteria > Hyphomicrobiales > Bartonellaceae > Bartonella > Bartonella propinqua. The sequence goes on from NZ_JBLEBK010000002.1 coordinate 177,773, forward strand.
CCACGCTTCAAACAATGCTCCCCCAACACGGGAACACCCCAAGCACCTCATGCCTCAAGCACTACTCCCTCCAAAACGGGAACACCCTCAAGCACCCCACGCTTCAAACAATGCTCCCCCAACACGGGAACACCCCAAGCACCTCATGCCTCAAGCACCACGATCCTCTGACGTCGCATCCTTTGGAATTACTGGCACAACTTCAACACGTGAAACTGTTTTAACATCACCTCCAGCATCTCCAGTAACTTGCAGAGGCAAAACCTTTGCAAGAAGCGAAAAAAAAGGCACGGGATTATTAAGTGCATGATATTGCAAATAAGACACAAGTCCATCTTCACCATAATGGTATCCAGCATGTTCAGCCGCTGTAAGAAGGGCTTCATTAAACCGTCTTGTTGTTTTATTTACCGAACCTTTTGGCCGTCCTCTTCGGCGCAAAGGAACGCAATTTTCACCTTTTGCCATCATATTCCTTTAGGTCAATAAAAGCTGACCTCATGGTTAAACATCAGCAACACACTACCGAGAACAATCAATAAAAGCTTAAAACAGTTTCTTTCCAAAGGATTTTTTCCCTTAGAAATCTCTTACCAGACAATAAAACTTAGAAAAAACGGAGAAGATAAAGTCTAGAAAGCTCTAAACTCATTCCCCCTTAAAAATTCCACGGAAACCATAAAAATTGAAAAACTTCCAATCTGAGGAACCCTCACGATGACAATGCCTCATTTACCCTTGTCATCTCACTTGGCTTCCCACACTTCCTCTGCCCATGGCTGCCTGCCAACATCAACTTATTGACAAGCAATCACTGCGCACATGCAATTATAATCTATTTGCAACCATTTTATTTGATATGTTAACCACGTTTTTATTTGATATGTTAACTACATCTGGTTTGATTATATTGATCAAATTTGACTTGATTGTATTACTGATTTGACTTGATTGTATTACTGAACCCAATCGTATTCACTGAATTCGGTTGTGCTTTATCAAGCTAAGCCTGATTAATCTCCATTAAAACGCACAATTCCGATTGTATAATTATGCTAGCATTTTAGATTCACCTTGTCAACTTTTAGTTTTCATCACTATTTTGACGCATTTTCCAGTATTTTTTCGGGCAAAAAGACTAACTGATCGCCTTCTTTTGCAATTGTCACATTTGTTTCATCATGAATTTGTCCAAACAAGATACTTTCAGCCAATGGGTCTTGAATTTCTTTTTGGATAACGCGTTTGAGCGGTCTTGCACCATAGAGAGGATCATATCCTTTCTGCGCAAGGAATTGTCGAACTTCTGGTTTAACATGCAAAGTTATTTTGCGTTCATTAAGCAAATTTTGCAATTGTTGTATCTGAATATCGACGATTGCTTCTATATCACTGCGTTGCAATCTCTGAAAGAGAATAATTTCATCAATACGGTTAAGAAACTCTGGACGGAAAGCGGCTTTCACGACATTCATGACATCGTTTTTAGCATGATCGGTTGTTTGTCCATCAGGCAAAGCGGTTAAAAATTCGGCACCAAGATTTGATGTCATAATAAGCAAAGTGTTCCGAAAATCGACGGTTCGTCCCTGACTATCGGTCAAACGTCCCTCATCGAGCACTTGCAGTAAAAGATTAAAGATATCAGGATGCGCCTTTTCGATCTCATCGAACAAAATGACCTGATACGGTCTTCTGCGCACAGCTTCTGTAAGGACACCTCCTTCTTCATATCCAACATACCCAGGGGGTGCTCCAATCAATCGAGCACCAGCATGTTTTTCCATATATTCAGACATATCGATACGTAACATTGCATGAGGGTCTTGGAAAAGGAAAGCGGCAAGTGCTTTTGTTAATTCGGTTTTTCCAACACCTGTGGGTCCTAAGAACATGAATGATCCGATGGGTCGATTTGGATCTTGTAGCCCTGCACGAGCGCGTCGAACGGCACGCGCAACAGCTTGCACAGCTTCACTTTGACCAATAACATGCTTTCCGATTTCGTCTTCCATACGTAGCAAAGCTTCTCGCTCTGCTTCCAACATGCGATCAACGGGAATTCCAGTCCAGCGTGAGACGACCCGTGCCACATGTTCAGCGGTCACAGTTTCTTCGACGAGATTATTTTGTTGGTCATCATTTTCAGCAATTCTCAGCTGTTTTTCGAGTTCAGGAATAAGACTATAAGCCAATTCTCCAGCTTTTTGAAACTGACCATTGCGCTGCGCGATAGCCAAAGCATTTCGCGCTTCTTCGATTTGTTTTTTCAAATCCGCGGCATGACCTAATTTTTGTTTTTCTGCCTGCCAAGCGGTTGTCATTTCGGCTGATTGCTGCTCCAAAGTTTCGAGTTCATTTTGCACCGTTTGCAGTCGTTCTTTTGCAGTTGGTTCCACATCCGTTTTCAACGCTTCTCGCTCGATTTTGAGTTGTAAGATTCGCCGATCGATTGCATCGAGTTCTTCAGGTTTTGAATCGACCTGCATCCGCAACCGCGCTGCAGCTTCATCGATAAGATCGATGGCTTTATCGGGTAAGAAGCGATCGGTAATATAGCGATGAGACAAGCGTGCTGCAGCAATTAAAGCACTATCAGCCAATCGCACTTTGTGGTGTTGTTCGTATTTTTCTTTAATTCCGCGCAAAATAGAGATTGTATCATCCACTGCTGGCTCGGGCACAAAGACGGGTTGGAATCGCCGTGCAAGAGCGGCGTCTTTTTCGACATATTTTCGATATTCATCCAGCGTCGTTGCGCCAACACAATGGAGTTCTCCGCGTGCGAGCGCTGGTTTTAAGAGATTGGAAGCATCCATAGGACCATCAGATTTTCCAGCTCCAACGAGATTGTGCAATTCATCAATAAACAGAATGATCTGACCATTTTCGGCTTGCACCTCAGCGAGTACTGCCTTTAAGCGTTCTTCGAATTCCCCTCGATATTTTGCCCCTGCGATAAGCGCACCCATATCGAGAGCATAGAGTTGCTTATCGCGCAATGTTTCAGGCACATCTCCATTAACAATACGCAGTGCCAACCCTTCAATGATTGCGGTTTTTCCCACCCCAGGCTCCCCGATGAGAACGGGATTATTTTTGGTTCGCCTTGAGAGCACTTGAATTGTCCGACGAATTTCTTCTTCTCGCCCAATAACAGGATCCAGTTTTCCTTCCCGTGCATCTTTCGTCAAATCACGCGCATATTTTTCCAAGGCTTCATACTGGCTTTCGGCACGTGGACTTGTTGCTGTTTTTCCTTTCCGCAAAGCATTAATAGCCTGATTGAGCGCTTGTGGGGTTAATCCTGCTTTGGTTAAAATATCGGCTGTTTTTGCGGTTTTTTCCATAATCAGCGCTTGCAACACGCGCTCGACTGTCACAAACTGGTCTCCTGCCTTTTGTGCGAGATCTTCTGCAAGAGTAAAAACCTTTGCCAACGGCTGTGAAAGATAGAGTTGCCCATTCCCCCCCTGCACTTTTGGCAAAACATCGAGTGCTTCTTTGAGTGCTTTTTGAATGAGGGATAGATCACCACCAGCTCTTTGGATCAAAGAAGCAGCCAATCCTTGAGGGTCCTCTATCAACACCTTGAGGAAATGTTCAGGCATAAACTGCTGATGATCTGAAGCGAGGGCATTATTTTGTGCTGTCTGAAGAAAACCCTGAAGCCGTTCGCTATATTTTTCTAGGTTCATTTTTTTTCCTTTCGTGACTCTTCCCACACTTTTTCATTTTCTCAACCGCTTTGCAAAACGCCCTACCAAGACCGACAAAATCGCATATATACCGACGAACAATTCCACATAAAAAAAACTGTAATGCTTAGCTCAATATGGGTTTTTACAAGAAGGAGTACAAGAGAAAAGCGCTTCTCTGAAAATTTTTACAAGAGCTCTTGGATGGCAAAAATGACACAAATAGAACATAAAAAGAAGAAAAAAAGACCTTATTTAAGAAGAGTACCAGCCTCTCTTTTTCAAGGTTACCAAAAATTTTTTTACTGTTTTTTTACTGTTTCTTTCTGCTATTTCAATATCCCAATGCTTGGATTTTATACTCAATTTTCTCTTTCAAGAACCTTGCATTTTTTGCAAAACTGCAAACACCCATCCTCCCTTCAGCTCCAAACCTCCATGCTCCCTTAAAATTTTCTTCTCGTTTATTCTTCTTTATCTATTTTTTGCCTTTGATCTGCTTTTCCCCCAGCAAATGTGTTCATGCTCCTCCTCTCCTGCTTTCTTCCCCCCCTTTTTACTTTCTTCTTCTCGTTTATTCTTCTTCGTCCGTTTTTTGCGGCGGCGGCGGCAAGATATAAGAACCAGACAGCCACCGATTCAGATCGATTGCGCGGCACCTTGTTGAACAAAAAGGATAAGCATCTTTCTGTGACATTTGACCACAAATTGGGCAAGGATGCGTAGGACGTACTGGGGATAACTCTTTTTGCATAAAATTCAGCTTTATTTACATGAAGAAATTTGGATTTACATTAAGTTTTTCATTATTGTTATCACTGTTATCACTGTTATTATTATTATTTTGTGTATTTTACCACATTATCTTTTGGTGGCATTATCTATTTTTCCACATTGCCCATTTTAGTTACAAGCACACATGACTTGCACACATAACCTGACAGTTTTCTGATTTTTTTCTCGGTCTTGTTATCTTTTGACTATATTTTGACTGTTTTACTCTTTCACTCGTATTTTTCTCTCATTCTGTTTTTGCAGCCCAATGAGGGAGAACAGGATAATGATAAGCTGTCAAGAGATCCATTGTTTCAGCCAATGGAAGTCCTACCACATTGGAATAGGAGCCAGCGATATTGACAACAAAAGCGCCTGCTTTCCCTTGGATAGCATATCCCCCAGCTTTTCCCTGCCACTCTCCAGAAGCCAGATAAGCCTCCATCATAGAAGAGGTTAATCGTTTAAAACGGACACGACTTTCGACCAATTTTACGGTTTTTTTCCCACATTCATTCAGCGCGCAAATAGCACCATATACTTTGTGGGAACGCCCCGAAAGGAAGCGCAAACATTCATAAGCTTCGTCTTCTCCCTGTGGTTTAGGCAAAATGACGCGCCCAACAGCCACCACTGTATCCGCGGTTAAGATCACAGTTTTGTTTGCTAATAAATTCTCTTCGCTCTTTTGGTTATGCCAGAGCAAAACTTCGTGTGCCTTTAGCGCCTTTTCTTTTGCCAAACGTTTTGCAAGATTTGCAGGATGCTCTCTTAATTTTGGTGTTTCATCGATATTTGTTGCATAAACCTGATGAGGATCAAGACCAATTTGCGCTAAAAGCGCCAAACGGCGTGGCGAAGCGGAAGCAAGCACCAACTGCGTTTCCCCTATATGAGGTTTTTTTAAACAGGTATCTCTTATGATTCCCATTCTGATCCCCCTCAGAGTGTTGTTTCAACCACCACGTGATGAATTTTAATAACAGCAATCTCTTTTGTGAACGCAGCTTCTTTATGCACACCAGCCCTGCACATTCACTGTATAGTTTTCAAACTTCTGCTTCACTGTATGCTTTTCACTTTTTGATCTTTTTTGATTTTTCTTTTTTTAAGAAACATCTAAAACTGTTTGTAAAGCATCATTTTTTATAAAAAGTGAAGATCTGCCATATCTACTTATAGCGATAAGTAATACGTCCTTTTGTCAAATCATAAGGGGTCATTTCGACCATAATTTTATCACCTGCTAATACACGAATACGATTTTTTCGCATTCTCCCTGCGGTATGAGCGATAATTTCGTGATCATTTTCCAACTTTACGCGAAACATTGCATTAGGGAGAAGTTCGGTCACAACACCAGAAAACTCCAACACTTCTTCTTTGGACATAAATAATGACTTCCTTTAAAATTTGTACATTGATCTTTATTTCTTCACTTAATCTTTATAATTCACGCATTTCTTTTTACTTTACGGAATTATTTTGCAGTGTTCATACCTTATTTTTCTGATTTTGTGAACAAAAATCCGACGGAAAGAAAAGGATTTTCTTTTTATATTTATTGACTGGCGTTTTTTAAAAATCTTGAGCATATTTTTACTGACAATTTCAGCTCGATTTTGCTAACATACATCTTAAGGGAGCATCTCAAATAAACTGGCATGATACGTAATTACACCAAGATGCCCTTGTTAGGGAAGATATATTCTCTCACTGCTCTCTCCCCTCTCTCTCAAGCACCCCTCTCTCAAAGATTCTTTCCCTCCAAACCTCTCTCAAACATATTCTCTTCAATTTTGTTTTTCACCCTATTTTTGCCCTATCTTTACCTTATTTTTAGAAGCGTCCCTGCCTTATTCTTTTTTATTTTTCAACGTGCTGTGCTCTCTTCTCTTCAACACATTCTTCACTTGTTTCCTTAATTTACATTATTGCTTTTTGCAGCCCTATTTCTTTTTACATTGCCTTGTGTATTCCCTGATACACCGCATTCATAACGCGCGCTCTTTCTGCTGCTTTCCTCTTCAAAATGCCTCAATTAAATTATATCCGCTCATTATTATCAATAAACATATGAGCAAAAGCATCCCCTTTTAGAGCAAATGCTGTAAAGAACCACTCAAACAATGAAGTGTTTTGACACCAACAACGAGGCTCATTTTACACCATTGCACAATACAATGAATCCATGCAGCACAGCGTAAATTTTTATTGGCAACTCAAAAATATTTTTTACAGAAATACAGAAAATCTTATAAAAGAAAACACGACTATACGTTTTTAAGTTTATTGCTCAAACACTGGGAACACTTTGTTTTCAAAATGCTTTTCATAAAAAAGAAGCGGTAAATTGACAGTACCGCCTCTTTATTCATAATGCTTAATCCATAATGCTTACATGTTATATCCCGCATATAACTCACAAAGCTTTTTAATATTAAGAAGAGAACCAATCCACTAATAACTCATATTCTACTGGATCATCGGCACATTGCCCGCTTCCACATTCAAGTATGGTAGAAACCAGATTTGCTGCAATTAAAAACACGAATACGCCGCTTACAATTTTATGGAACATTGGGAAATGAGAAAACAATTTAAATTCGTACGGCAATTCACTTAAAATTAAGATGAAGATAACTGCAAGAATACAAAGAACCGAAATAATAAAAGCCCAAGTATAAAAATGAAACCCTAGGAACATTGAGCCATATCCAAGATCGTCTGGTGTAATATGTAAAAATATCTGCCGAGCAGCAATGATACTCGTCACCATACAACCGAGGATAACCATACTATAGTGGGTATTTTTAATTTTGTGATGAATATTGAGTAGAAAACCACAGCCTGCAAGTATCAAACCAACGCGTTGAAGAAGACAAAGAGGGCATGGCAGCTCAAACTTGACCAGTTGATAATAGAAAGCGACCAACAAAACAATGGATAAGCCAATAAGTCCTAAACAATTAATAAAGATAACACAATGGTGATTTTTTTGTTCAATATTTTCCATGATTATTCTCTCAAAAGCACAAATTTAAAACAGAAGTTGCATGATGATTAAAGGTAAGAAGGATGACAACAAACAAAACTGTCCAAAGAATATAACTGATATTTTTTTTGCCACATATAGTAGCTATTGCTAAACTTAAAGCGATTAAAAATGGGAAAAACATAACCCAAGCACTCCTTGAATATTGTAAAAATGTGAGCCGTATTACGGAGTTATTTGGCAAAAGAGAGGCTATAAATTGACTATCCACAATTCATTCTTTACATTTTATCGTCTCACAAGAATGAATGTCACCAAAAGCATTTTTCTTTCAAATATCCCTTCCAACAAGAAGAAGCATATTTTTATCACTTTTATCCTTATGATAATAAATAATTTTTGTTAAATGATGCAGATTTATAATCTCTTTTTACAACAATAAATTTTCTTATTTTTGACTTATTTTATTATCAGGATTTTTTTATTTATGGCAAAATCATTGCTAAAATTAGGCAACAACTTGGACTGGAATATTTCCTGCATATTGAAATGACTTTCTGTCTTTTCATTTCTTGTCTTTTAAGGAATAAACTGCTTCTTTTTTAGAAAAAAGCATAAAACTTTTAAACATCTTATAATATTCAGAAGGCTTTCACTTATCCTTATCCCACCTT
>NZ_JBLEBK010000002.1:186013-192371 GCF_047263965.1 Bartonella propinqua
CAGCCTTGACAACTAGCCTTCAGCCTTGACAACTAGCCTTCAGCCTTGACAACTAGCCTTCAGCCTTGACAACTAGCCTTCAGCCTTGACAACTAGCCTTCAGCCTTGACAACTAGCCTTCAGCCTTGACAACTAGCCTTCAGCCTTAAAGGCATTTTCAAGGAACAGTTAAAACTGTGCCAAGGTGGAAAACATGTGTCAAGATAAAAAATATTTGAATCAAACAAGAGGATTTATTATTTGTCCATAGCTCTAAATTCTTCCAATAATATCTTTTGCATTTGCACTTTTCCGATAAGCTATTCCCTCAATTTTTATCTCTTCTCTGGTTTCTTTTTCAATATTTCTGTACTCTAACAGCCCTTTTTCGCTCACACAAAACAGTTTGACGAAAAGCAAAATAGGGAAGCTTTTTCCTAATTTGTACGAAAACCTATCTCAACAAATTGTTTACTTTAAGCAGCACTAGCTCTGACACGAAGGAAGGCAAATTTTGTCTTTAATTTTCAAATTTATTTTCATCATCATTCCATAAAAACACTTCCCACATTCATGTCTAAAACAAACAAATTTCATTGAAGTTTTTTTCATCAAGATTTGCACATTTAAAAAGCTTAAGCACACTTAAATTTCCAAGCTTTAATTTCCAAGCTTTTTCTATAAAAAGTATTTTCTGCCACAAAATACGCTTGCCACAAAAAGAAGCTCTACGACCATTTTTATACACTTCGTCCTTCTTGTTATTTACAGTTAAGACAAACTCACCACAGTTACAAAGCTTTCCCTTTTTACAAATGTTCACAAAAGAGCTTCTCGCGCTACTTTGAACGAGATCACATCATAAATCTCTTGACTGCCATCTCCAAGCTTTGCTTGCACAATAAAACTCAAGAATAGATTTTTGTTGTTCTCAATGATTTTCTCAATGATTTTTTCCTCTAGCTTAAGCTTAAATTTTTGCTCCTTGAGCTTGAGAGACAGTCATGCGGATAAAAAAACCTTAACATCTAGCAGTCAAACGGAACATCCAACGTGTGCCGCATGTGTCCTATCGATATGTTTAAAATATCAACGCACTCGACCAAAGTTTCCGTTTTCTGTTTAAGCGCAAAAGCGTAAATAATGATTTAAAGAAGTGAAGTGAGGGCATTTTGGTTATAAGCACCCCAGCATATTCAAGGGATGTGTCAACAAAACACGCCATAGGGTTCTCATTTGTACTGTATTCGTTTAAGCTGTTCCATAATCTATAGAAAAAGCTGTTATTCTGTCATCAATTGACTTTGCAAAAAGGGTATAAAAACTTTAAAAAATAAGGATAAAGAATCGCCTTAAACACTTGAAAAGGATGTGCAATGACTAAACAATCATGTGACGTAGCGATTTTAATGGGCAGCCAATCGGATTGGCAAACGATGCGCCATAGCGCGGATATTTTAAGCTGCCTTGGCATTTCTCATATATCGCATATTATTTCGGCACACCGAACACCTGAGCGCCTTTATCACTTTGCAAAAGGTGCAAAAGCAGCAGGTTTTAAGATATTGATTGCTGGCGCTGGAGGCGCAGCACATCTTCCAGGTATGTTAGCTGCCCTCACCCCTCTTCCTGTTTTTGGTGTTCCAGTACAATCACAATCTTTATCTGGTCAAGACTCTTTGCTTTCTATTGTGCAAATGCCAGCAGGGATACCAGTTGGAACACTAGCAATAGGCAAATCAGGTGCTATTAACGCAGCGCTTTTAGCTGCAGCGGTTATGGCAATCTATGATGATGACTTAGCACAGCGTTTACAAGATTGGCGTCAACAACAAACAGCCAGTATCGCACAAACGCCTACAACTGAGATTTAAGATGACACAGTTTTCTAACATTTTTTCTGCACGCAACACCTCTGCCTCATCCACCATGTCTACACCATCTCACACCTCTACCTCATCCACCATATCTACACCATCTCACACCTCTACCTCACCCACCATGTCTACACCATCTCACACCTCTACCTCACCCACCATATCTACACCATCTCACACTTCTACCTCATCCACCATATCTACACCATCTCACACCTCTGCCTCACCCACCATATCTACACCATCTCACACCTCTACCTCACCCACCATATCTACACCATCTCACACTTCTACCTCATCCACCATATCTACACCATCTCATACCTCTGCCCCCTCCAATAAATCTTCTTCCCTTTCTTCATCTAAAATGTTGCCTGCAGGCAGCGTAATCGGTTTAATAGGGGGAGGACAGTTAGCGCGTATGTTAGCCATAGCTGCTGCAGAATTAGGGTTTCGAACGATTGTTTTCTGTCCTGAAGCAGATTGCCCCGCTGCCCAAACATCTAACGGGCATATTGTTGCTTCCTATGACGACAGCTCGGCATTAGACCGCTTTATATCGCTGTGTGACATAGTGACCTATGAATTTGAAAATCTTTCACTTCCAATGGTTCAATATGTAGAAAAATCCAAGCATGTTTACCCCTCTTCCAACGTGTTAAAAATTACACAGGATCGATTATTCGAGAAGCAATTTTTGAACGCCCAAAACATTCAAACAGCATCGTGGTATGCCGTTGACAATCCCTCCTCACTTATTTCAGGACTTTCTGCATTAGGTGGTCGTGGTCTTTTGAAGATGCGCCGTTTTGGTTATGATGGAAAAAATCAGATCATGCTGAATCATCCAAATGAACAAACCATCCATGAAACCCTCACGGCTTTTCAGAATCAGCCATCGATTTTAGAGGCAATTGTTCCTTTTTTATTGGAAATTTCGGTTCTTGCGGCACGCACCCCTCAAGGGGAGCATATTTTTTATGACAGCCCTGAAAATCAGCATAAAAACGGTATTCTCCATAAATCCTTTGTCCCATCGCGCATTCCACTGACCGTACAAAAAGCCGCACAAGAAATAAGTGTGACAATTATGGATGCCTTAAATTATGTTGGTGTTCTTTGCGTTGAATTTTTTGTATTAACGGACGGCAATCTTTTAGTAAATGAATTAGCGCCTCGCGTACACAACTCTGGTCATTGGACACAAAAGGCTTGTATAACATCACAATTTGAGCAGCACATTCGTGCCATTTGCAGTCTTCCTTTGGGCAGCACGTACCGCCATAGCAATTGCGAAATGACCAATCTTCTTGGCAACAATCTCAATGATTTCAAATATTTTCTTACACAAGAGCACACATCCGTGCACTTATATGGCAAAAGCTCCCTTCAACCAACACGCAAAATGGGGCATGTCATCAAATTAACAGGCCCCTCTATCAGGTCTGAACAATAATTTGGAGTGAGAAGGATATTTGAGCAAAATATTGTCATACGCATGAAAGAAATATAAACAAAGCGTTTGAGATCATTTTTTTCAAGAGTACTTTCCCAAGCGCTCTTCTGCAGAATATTTTTGCCAAAACGCTTATTGATTTTGAGGTAATTTTTTTGGCACACTCAGAAGCAGAATAAAAAATAGAATGAGCAAAATGATTGCATGAAATGCAACGTACCCTTGGATTCACAAAACGCAAACAATTTGCAAAGCATCTTGGTATAACCGCTAGATCGGCAAAAATTTATGCAACTGGGACAAGGTGAACTCACCGTCTCTACTTTCTCACTGTCCAGAAATATGTGACGTTTCATGAGGCTGACTTATAACAAGTGAAGATAAAATATTTATAAGACATGGCAAAAGCAAAAGCAGCAAATTTTAAACTGTCAGCTCTTCCTTCTCATCTTATGAAAAAGCTAAAATATATAGTTTACATCACTTATCGCAATGCACAACCCCCCCTCTAAAGATGCAAAATTAGTAGAAAAATTTTATGAAAAGCTACCAGAGTTTGGGCTTAAAACATTAATGACAGGGAGGAAGTCGCAAGCCGCCTTTGCTACTTTTCAAACTACATTTAAAGCGTCAAATTGAAGCTGAAAAGTGCACTGAGAAAAAACACAAAATATAAGCCTTAAAGTTCTCTAAAAGAAAAAATGAATATGAAAATTTTTTTACATGAAAAAAAAATCACTTCATACTTTAATTTATATGAATAAATTTCCAATAAAAATAGATAATCACCAAGAGGTAAAAACCTCTTTTTTTTAGTAATTTTTAGCTGATTTTACAGCTGACTTCACTCTTTGTTTGCTTTTTTCAAAGGATTTTTAAAGGCAGTTTTTGAGATTTTCAAAATTTTTTTAAAGCTTCAAAGATGTTTCAAAGTCCTCTCTCCTTTTTGCTAACAAATTTCAATTTTTGCGCTCTTTTGCATTTTTTTCGACTTTCTGCTCTTAAAACCCTCTTTGACAATTTAACAAAATGCCCCTTTAAATACGAATTTCTCTCTCATCCCCTATTGCCCACTTCAAGGACAAAACCTACTATTATACGACAACGCTGTTCTCAACGGAAATACGAAAGAAAAAAACACTCAAGCAAGAGCCTTTGCTCCAACGAGCACTCTTTTTGAAGAGGCTCCCTTAAATTAGAGTCCTCTTAAATTTAAGAGAGGTTCTCTGTAATATCCTTCAAAGCGCAGTCTTTTTAAAGAAGCCCCCCAGCAGGTAAAGAGAATAAAGAGCATTCAGTTTTAAAGGGAATTTGTAAGGGATGATCGCTTGACAAGAATAAGACTTCTTGTTAAGGATATGGTAGATTCTTTTGCAATTTTCACTTGTTCGTGAGCGCTGAGATTGTATGAATGCGTATCTTTTTCAAGATACATTTTATCATCATGATGAATCAAGTGTGATGCGATGTTATAATACAGTCGCAATATCATAATATCACAATAGTGTGATGTTAATTGTAATGTGATGTTGTGGTATTTTGGTTATAGCATTGCAATTGTGAGAATGAAGTTACAGATTTTTGAGTCACGTTAGTGTATATGAACGGTGAGTATAATGAAAATTAAGAATTCGCTTAAAGCACTGAAGGAACGCCACCGTAACAACCGTTTGGTGCGTCGTAAAGGTCGTATTTACATCCTGAATAAAACCAATCCGCGCTTCAGAGCACGTCAGGGTTGAGTGCGTCAAGGCTAATGTTTTTTGTGCCTGCTTTTTGTGGGCATTAAATTTTTGGTCTCTTGAAAGTTTTGGATAATTTATCTTTTGGAGACTCATTTTTATGGGTTTTTTTGTCTTTTTAAGAGCTTTGCGATTGCGAAGCTTTTTTATTCTTCGACAAAGTTTTTTGGTTACTTTTGTAAGCAGTTTTTGTTTACTATCTCTTGGGTATGGTAAAAGTCCTCCTTCTCTTCCCCCTGAAGAGCCTTCTCCCCAATCGCTTTTGCCTTCAGATGAACTGATACTCGGTCCTCCTCCTTCGGCTCCTGCCACCCCTCATTCAAGCACGACCACATTTGAAGAGCTTGAGACAACGCATTCTCCCCTTTCTCATAGGGCTGCGCAACATAAAGAAGCGGAAGTTTTACGCTTACTCAAAGAACTAAAACTATGTGCCAACGTCAATGAAGCAAAAATTATCAATCAACAGCTTCAACATTTATGGTTACAATCGGGCAGTGATACCATTGATCTTTTGATGTCATGGGCTGAAAATGCTATCAGCGCTCATAATTATGGTCTTGCTCTTGATTATATTGATAATGCCCTTGCGCTTTTTCCTACTTACGCAGCCGCTTGGGTCAGACGTGCTTGGATTCATATTCAACTGAGTGATTTTAAACTTGCCATGCTTGATCTTAATCACGCCATGACACTTGAGCCACGCAATTACATAACATTTTTTGAGCTTGGAATCATCATGGAAATGACGGAGCGCCCACAGCTTGCTATCAAGGCTTATGAAATGGGTCTCCATTACTACCCCCAAATGCAAAGACTTCAAAAGCGCATTGAGATATTGTTAGAAAAGCAAGCCTCGCAAGCTCTTTGAATGAAGAAGCTTTTGCTCAGTAGAGACTGTTCCTTAAGATTTCCAAGAGATGTTTTCGTTAAAAATCTTTTTCTCTCAGATTATTTTTGAAAGCATTTTATATCTAGCCGAAGATCTTAAACTGACTTATAATAAAAGGCGGTGTTCTGCGCCTCTCGACAGGAAATAACATATTCCTGAGACCTTATTGATTTCCAAGGGAGCTGTCCCTGAGAAGGCTCGTGGGCTTTTTCATATGGCGCCCACCTACTGAGTAGGTTCTCGGGATCAATCTTTTCCATCGGCTGTTGCGGATCACCATTTTTTTCACAAAGGAAATAATGGGCATAATTGGGGGAGAAGTAATTAGCACAATTGGAGATAAATTGTTTGCTGTTTACACATACCACCTTCCGTACCTGCCTTTTTCACCTACACATTTAGCGATTTCATT
>NZ_JBLEBK010000002.1:192471-244968 GCF_047263965.1 Bartonella propinqua
CCCACACAAAGCTCGTGAGTTTTTTCATATGGCACCCACCCACTGAGTAGATTCTCGGGATCAATCTTTTCCATCGGCTGTTGCGGATCACCATTTTTTTCACAAAGGAAATAATGGGCATAATTGGGGGAGAAATAATTGACACAATTGGGGATAAATTGTTTGCTGTTTACACATACCACCTTCCGTACCTGCCTTTTTCACCTACACATTTAGCGATTTCATTCCCACACAAAGCTCGTGAGTTTTTTCATATGGCACCCACCCACTGAGTAGATTCTCGGGATCAATCTTTTCCATCGGCTGTTGCGGATCACCATTTTTTTCACAAAGGAAATAATGGGCATAATTGGAGGAGAAGTAATTGGCACAATTGGGGATAAATTGTTTGCTGTTTACACATACCACCTTCCGTACCTGCCTTTTTCACCCACACATTTAGCGATTTCACTCCCACACAAAGCTCGTGGGCTTTTTCATATGGCACCCACCCACTGAGTAGGTTCTCGGGATCAATCTTTTCCATCGGCTGTTGCGGATCATCATTTTTTTCACAAAGGAAATAATGGGCATAATTGGAGGAGAAGTAATTGGCACAATTGGGGATAAATTGTTTGCTGTTTACACATACTACCTTCCGTACCTGCCTTTTTCACCTATACATTTAACAATTTCACTCCCACACTTAGCAATGCAATAAACTATACCCCAATATTACAACACTGTATGAGAACATTATACTCTCCTTTATACGACAACATTGCGCTTGCACCATAATATCGTCCTCCCTTTGATTCATCAGTCTTTTTTACATTGCACGAATCTTTATGATTTTTTACCAGACTTGTGGGAATTTGTAGCAGTTTGTGCTACCTTGTTTAGCGCAATCGAGCGATTTATAACAATTTATAGAAATTTACATAATGGTTGACCAAACAAAAGCACAAAGCACCCAATATTTACAATCTGCTTCTTTGGTTCGATCACATTTACGCAAACTTGGCTTATCTCATCGCGACGCGCTTTCAGTACAAAATCGTGCGATTTTTTCGCACCACGCCTGTTCCCACGTGATACACTATCTTGAGCAAAGAGGTGAAGATTTTTCGCGAATGATTTTGTCAGGTTATTTGCCCATCAAATCGGAAATAGATCCTCGTCCTTTGTTTGATTTTATAGTGTCACGGGGTGGCAGTTTAGCATTGCCAGCAATTCTTGATTCAACCACGATGGTTTTTCGTGCATTTTCAAAAAGCACGGTGTTAGAGCCGATGCGCTTTGGCACAATGGGACCCAATTCAGACAATAGCGTTGTCGTCCCCAATTTTATTATAGTTCCACTTTCAGCATTTGATAATCAATGCCACCGCCTTGGTTATGGAGGGGGATATTATGATCGTACTGTTGCATCTCTTAAAAAACAAGGGCACCAAATTCATTTATTGGGTTTAGGTTTTTCCTGTCAAGAAGTTGTATCGATTCCCCCCGCGCAACATGATTTAACTGTACAAGGAATTTTCACAGAAAAAGGTTTCTTAGAGCGCTAAAGTATGATTAAAGCGCTTATGCGATTTTTATTTTTAGGTGACATAGTCGGAACGACGGGCTGCAATGCGGTTTTTCAACAACTTCCAAATCTCATTGAGAAATGGCAACTTGATTTTGTTGTAGTGAATGGTGAAAACGCATCCAATGGCTTTGGCATTACACAAGAGACATATCATGATCTTTTAGCAGCAGGAGCTGACGTTGTAACAACGGGCAACCATGCTTTTGGCTGCAAGGAAGCATTACAATATGCGTATGAGAATGATCGTTTTTTGCGTCCAGCCAATTTTCCCCAAGGCACCCCAGGGAGAGGTTCGGGTATTTTTACAGCCAAGAATGGAGGACGTGTTCTTGTTGCGAATATTTTGGGGAATGTTTTTATGCCATGCAAGGCGGATGATTCGTTTGAAACGGCTGAAAAGATTTTGTCTGCCTGCTCTTTGATGGAGCAAGCAGACGCGATTATTTTTGACTTTCACGCAGAAACGACGAGTGAGAAACAATGTTTTGGGCATTTTCTTGATGGACGTGTCAGCGTTATTGTGGGGACGCACACACACACTCCCACAGCTGATGCACAGATTTTAGAAGGTGGGAGTGCATATTTGTCGGATGCGGGAATGTGTGGCGACTACAACTCATCTCTTGGGATGGATAAGGAAGAACCGTTACACCGTTTTCTTTATAAGAAAAGGCAAAATCGTTATGAGCCTGCGCGTGGTCCTGCCACACTTTGCGGTTTAGCGGTTGAACTTTCGGATCGAACGGGTTTAGCGGAAAAGATCTCGGCAGTACGCCTTGGTCCACGCTTAAAGCCCGAAATCCCAGATTTTTGGTGACCCTTCCTCACCCCTCCATCCCCTTCGGGGGATATTCTTCCTCAAGCAAAGCTCTCTTCAACCCCCTTCGGAGACTTCCTTCCTTAAGCAGAGCTCTCTTCAACCCCCTTCGGGAGGCTTCCTTCCTTAAGCAAAGCTCTCTTCAAGCCCCTTCGGAGACTTCCTTCCTTAAGCAGAGCTCCCTTCAACCCCCTTTGGGAGGCTTCCTTCCTTAAGCAAAGCTCTCTTCAACCCCCTTCGGAGACTTCCTTCCTTAAGCAGAGCTCCCTTCAACCCCCTTCGGAGACTTCCTTCCTTAAGCAGAGCTCCCTTCAACCCCCTTCGGGGGATATTCTTCCTAAAGCAAAGCTCCCTTTACCCCCTTCAGGAGGCTTCTTTCTTAAAGCAGAGCTCCCTTCAACCCCCTTCGGGGGATATTCTTCCTCAAGCAGAGCTCCCTTCAACCCCCTTCGGGAGGCTTCCTTCCTTAAGCAAAGCTCCCTTCAACCCCCTTCGGAGACTTCCTTCCTTAAGCAGAGCTCTCTTCAACCCCCTTCGGGGGATATTCTTCCTAAAGCAGAACTCCCTTCAACCCCCTTCGGAGGCTTCTTTCCTCAAGCAGAGCTCCCTTCAACCCCCTTCGGGAGCTTCCTTTCTAAAGCAAAGCTCCCCTCTTAAAGAGGTATGATTCCCTCGCAGGAATTACCCCGTTATGCGCTGAATTGTTGCACCACACTGTGCTAATTTTTCTTCCAATCGTTCGAAACCACGATCAAGATGATAGACGCGATTGATGATTGTTTCTCCTTTTGCTGCCAGTGCAGCAATCACAAGAGAGACGGAAGCACGCAAATCGGTTGCCATCACAGGTGCCCCCTGCAAATGCTCTGTTCCCGAAATGGTTGCAGTCTGTCCATTAAGTTTTATATTCGCTCCCAAACGTGTCAGTTCCTGAACATGCATGAAACGATTTTCGAAGATTGTTTCAGTGATACGTGCAGTTCCATGAGCACGCGTCATCAAAGCCATGAATTGCGCTTGCAGATCGGTTGGAAAGTCGGGATAAGGTCCTGTTTTAATATCCACGGGCATTATTTTTGTTTGTTGTCTGTCTCGTTTCACGTGGATTCCTTGTGGTTTTATTTCGATATCGAGTCCCGTTTTTTGGAGAACTTTCAACACTTGCGTGAGATGACGAAAATTGGCATTTTTCAGCAAAACATCTCCACCCGTCATTGCCACAGCCATTGCATAAGTTCCAGCTTCGATTCGGTCAGCGATGACCCGTATTCTTGCACCGCTGAGCCCTTTCACACCTTCGATGGTGAGCGTTGATGTTCCCTCCCCAACTATTTTTGCCCCCATAGCGTTAAGGGCTTGAATAAGGTTTGTGACTTCTGGTTCACAAGCAGCATTTTCAAGGACGGTTTTTCCATTTGCAGTAACTGCTGCCATAAGCATCACATGGGTTCCCCCGACAGTGACTTTAGGGAAACGGTAGTGAGCACCTTTCAATCCTTTTGGAGCTTTTGCATGAACATATCCATTTTCGATAGCAATATGTGCCCCTAACGTTTTGAGTCCTTCAAGGATAAAATCGACAGGTCTTGTTCCGATAGCGCATCCTCCAGGCAGAGAGACATAGGCTTCTCTACACCGTGCAAGGAGTGGACCGATCACCCAAAAGCTTGCACGCATTTTTTTCACCAGTTCGTAGGGTGCACATGTTGTGGTTATTTTTTGCGCAGTAAAATGGATTGTCCTTGAGTTTTCATTATCAAAATTCGTTTTTTGTCCTTCAACTGCATATCCAACCCCATGATTATTGAGGATACGAATTAACAGTTCGACGTCAGCAAGATGAGGCACATTGTCTAAAGTAAAGGGCTCCTGTGTGAGCAAAGAAGCAACCATAAGAGGCAATGCAGCATTTTTTGCTCCTGAGATAGGAATAATTCCTTTAAGTTTTTTTCCACCAACGATCTGAATAGAATCCATAATTCTCCACTCTTTCCCTTTGAGTTTCCTCTTCCAAAGATTTTGGCTCTTTGGGAAGCTATTCTTTGACAATGGTTTTTAAACGCAGCATGCAAAAGTTAGTTGCAAAAATGCCGTAAATATTCGTTTTTTAATTTTCTGTTTGTGCTCTTTTCCGACTTTGTTCTTTTCGTCGTTTCAAGTTTTCGCGTAATTGCTTTGCCAATCTTTCTTGACGTTTTCTTTCCTTTTCATCTTGATGACTATTTTTTTCATCTTTTTGATTTTGAGATATTTGTGTCATTGCGCAACCTTTGAGCAGTCTTGAGCGTCTTTAAGCAACGCATTTTTGTTAATGTAAAGAACTTATGTCATGACACAAGAAGGATTTTCTTGCAAGAATGCACAAATGTTCTCTTGCCTATTTTACGACAATATGGCACAAGGCAGCGCAAAGATTGAAAACTGCTGCGGTAGCTCAGTGGTAGAGCACTCCCTTGGTAAGGGAGAGGTCGAGAGTTCAATCCTCTCTCGCAGCACCATTATGTGGGAAGTTTTTTTGCACCTTCAGTGCGGTGTTGGCTTTTTGTTTTTTTTCAGCTTTTTTACCCTTTCCCTTAAGCAAGCAGCACCCACTCTCCTTGCAGCTCTCCCACACTTTACTTCCCAAACGTGAAAAAAACTGCCCTTTCCTTCAAAGGAGTTCTCATCCCCTCAAAGCAATTCCACCTTCCCCCTCAAAGCGGCTTTGCTTTTCTTGCCCAAACAGTGCCCACTCTCCTTGCAGCTCTCCCACACTTTACTTCCAAACGTGAAAAAAACTGCCCTTTCCTCCAAAGGAGTTCTCATCCCCTCTAAGCAACTCTACCTTCCCCCTCAAAGCGGCTTTGCTTTTCTTGCCCAAACAGCACCCACTCTTCTTGCAGCTCTCCCACACTTTACTTCCAAACGTGAAAAAAACTGCCCTTTCCTCCAAAGGAGTTCTCATCCCCTCTAAGCAACTCCACCTTCCCCCTCAAAGCGGCTTTGCTTTTCTTGCCCAAACAGCACCCACTCTTCTTGCAGCTCTCCCACGCTTTACTTCCAAACGTGAAAAAACTGCCCTTTCCTTCAAAGGAGCTCTCATCCCCTCTAAGCAACTCCACCTTCCCCCTCAAAGCGGCTTTGCTTTTCTTGCCCAAACAGTGCCCACTCTCCTTGCAGCTCTCCCACGCTTTACTTCCAAACGTGAAAAAACTGCCCTTTCCTCCACAGCAGTTTCCACTTTCGTCATCCCCCCTCTCTCCTTAACCCCGTCCATGTTGGCATTTTTAATTTGACGCACCATCACTTCCAACGCCTCATTAAAACGGTCAATCTCACTTTCCAGCTTACGAATATAGGCTTCATCACGGTAAGCACGTTTAATCAAAGGCGGCATATCAGGCCAATAAAGCATTAAGTCTACCCATTCGCGTTGCGTGATCCATAATCCTCCCTGACACTGCGCTTTATGCTCTTCTGGAAAATTTTTTTGATAATAATGAGGAATGAGAATTTCAGGTTTTTTGGTTTTAATTTCCAACAATCCGTCTGTTCCGATAAAGGCATCGGGAGAAAATCCTTTCATGCCATCATCGGCTAAAACAAACCCAATACATTCGGGATTTGTATGCGTCATCGTACCGTAAAGCTGGCGTGCGGCTGGCTCTAATTCTGTACCGCGCCGCATAGAAAGGGTTGTCCCCTCTTCAACGGTTTTTCCTGTGATCCTTTCTCCAGCAAGTTTCATCATGACAGCATGGTACTTTTGGGTTTTTTGTCCTTGCTTTTTTTGTGCCATAACCATTTCAAACAAAGAAGCAGTGATTAAGCCATTGCGCGCTTTTTGCCATTCAGACGTCCCCTGAACACAATCGATAATGACTGGCATGGTATTTTATCCCTTATTTTGCAGCGTCCCCTCTTTTTGAAACGCGTTTGTAATAAATCAGTCTTCATTTTTTGCTTTTTCAACTTATCAAAAGCAATTTTTCTCATTTTCAGAGCATTGTGATTTTCGTTGTGATGTTCTTTTCTGCTTTTAAATCACTTTTTCCGATGGAAATTTCCCTTATTTTTTCTCTATTTCCTGTAATGATAGGACTGCAATATTTTTCCATTTTCAACTTCTGCCCATCTCCAATTTTTCCCCCATCCCATATCCCCATCTTATATCTCCTGTGCAAAATTTTTAAATTTTTCCCCATGCTTTTTGATTTTGACGCCCTCCATTCCCTCCTCCATCAAGCACAACGGCTTCTTCCCCCAAAGCGTCTTTTGTCTCTTGCTTTTGCCTCTTATATGCCCTTAGCGCTTATTATACTCTTGTAGCGCTTATTATACTCTTTTAGCGTTTGTATATCCTTGTAGCGCTTGGTATATTTTTGCATTGGATTGCTACAATTCTTAAATATTTTTGATATCTCTCAATCATTTTGTTGAACGACAGAAAAATCATCGCGCAGATATTGTTCTGCCAAATTTTTTGCAACATACTCAGCAGCCTTTTGCGATATAAAGGGGAGTGCATTGTATTTTTTGGGTTCTAGTTTCACTGTATTTTGAATACGTCCAGCATAATAAAGTGGAATCCCCTGATAAACTGTTTTGAGATAGCTTGGCATTTTTTTACCACCAATAGTCTGTCAACACATCGCAAGGACGCAAGCGATGCTGTTTTTCGTAAGAGCCATAAAGATTTTCTTCGTACTCTTGTGCGACTTTTTCGTCTAAACAAGCATGGTAAATATCGCTATTGAGAATGAATGGCTGGAGCTGCGTATTTTCTTCATCAAGATCATGATTTGCAACATAAGCATCCGCAAGTTGCTCACTCACATCTTCTGCATGCAATGTGACAAGATCAAGACGTAAAAGTTTGTGAACAGTCTCGTGTTCTTCGACGAGCTCGAGAACTTCCTCAATCTGTTCGATAGGTCCTTCATAAGTATCACCCCTTTCGTCCTCACAGAGAATGACGATAATTTCATCCTCTTTAACAAATGGAATATTTTTCATGATTTTTCCCCCTGCATAGTTGATAAAACGTAGCTTTGTCTTGACATGGTCAAATATAGCGTTAGTCTTATATCCTCTATGGAAGAGATGTCAAATCATTTTATCTTTAATAATGAATATATTTTCAGTCTTTATAATACTTAAATGGCATATGTGAATAAAAACCCTGCCGATTTTATTCGCCTCATATCCTTTTAGTGTTCTCTATTTGTTCTTATCAAATGTAACCAATCACCAACAGACAGGGGGGTTAAAATGAGCGACTTAAAATTAATAGAATACTGGTGTAACCTTGATCAAAAAACACAAAAAGAGATTATTTTAATGCTTCGTGCGTTGGTCTCCGCAAGAGAGTTAAAATCGCCTGTCGTTCCTCAGGAGAAAGCTTTGAAACAAGATCAATAAACTCTTTATCTTCAAGACTTGCACCATCTTCATAAAGGATATAATTCATACTGATATTAATTTCATGACATATACGCGCAAGAGATTCAATTGTTGGTTCTTTTCCTTCGGTAAGAATAGAATGAAGATATCCAGCTCCTTTTCCAGCAGCGAGAGAAACAGATCTTTTTGAGCGACCACTTTTTTTAAGTGCTTCACTCAATCTTTTACGCCAACCATCAATATTCATAGTCTCACCATATAGCGCGTCTCAAAAAAAAAGACACGTCCTTTTTATAAAATGGACTTGCATTATCCTCTAAAACGGATAATATTAAGAAGATAAAATTTATTTCGGGGACAAAAGCTCATTTTCAGGTTAGAAACACAATTCACTACCGCAAAGAGTGCAAAAAGCGCCCCCGAAAACCTATGTATCTCCAATATTCTCCTATTGGTCCTTTGCCATTTATGCAACCAAAAATCGTAATATTGCATATACTCGCGCACGTATAATTGCCTCTTAAACTGTCAAAAGGGATAGCGACAGAATGACTATTTAACAAAATAAACGGCAACACAAACTGAAACATTTTACTCGAAGTAAAAATTTGAATCTACAGTCCTGCACAGCCCCCAAAACATTGGGTTAGACTTTATTGCGAATGGAAACACATAAAAAAGCAGAAAGCGGATTGAAACATGAAACATGTAAATCAACAAGAAACTCCTCATTATGAATCGTCTACGCTTCCTTACGTTTGCTGGTACCAAAATGATTTTCTCGGTGGTGTACGCGGTATGCGTGCACACGAGATTGGAATTTATACAATCTTGCTTAATGAAATGTATGCGCGCGGTCGTCCTTTGGAATTATCGGTAGAGCGTTTAGCACGTCTTTGTGGCTGTGACAAGCGAACATTTGTGAATGTTTTAGAAATGTTGATTGCAGAGGGTAAAATTTTAAATTTAGCGAATGGTTTATGGAATAAGCGCTGCGAAAATGTTTTTTACGAGCGCGCAAAATTGCTTGAACAGAAATCCTTTGCGGGTCGTACTTCTGCTCAAAAACGCAAGAAAATCAATATAAAACTTCAACAGGCGTTCAACAAGAGTGCAAAAGATGATACACATAACTTAGAAGCTCAGAAAGAAGAAGAAAAGGAAACACCTGACGGTGTTTCAGAAAAGAAGTTTTTTTCTTCCTCTGAGCCACAGGAGGAGAGAGTGCGGGGGGGAACATCTGCAAGTCTCTCTCCTCTTCTTCCCCAGTCTATAAAACCAGAATTAACCGAGCAACCTTCCAGCGCTCAAAAGCAAGCCGAGAGTTGCACAACAGCCCCCAAAGGGCAACGTCTTCCTGCCGATTGGACAGCAGACATCCGCGCAGCAATTGCAGAAGGTTTAAGTCAAGAGCAAGCACACTGGCAAGAAAAGAAGTTTCGCGATTACTGGCGTGCCAAAAGCGGCAAAGACGCGCTGAAAGTTGACTGGCAAGCCACGTGGCGCAATTGGTTTCGCCGTGAGATTGAGCGACTCAAAGAAAATCAAGAAAAGCTTGCGACTTTTTCCTCTCATTCGCCCTCATCTGCACCCAGCAGTAACAGCAGCAGCAGTAATAATAACAACAACAATGATGCTCTTTATCGGAGTCTCATCAATTACCGCGTATCATAACATGAGCACGATTTTTGAGATCAAACAAAAGCTTTCGTCTCAAGCAAGCACGATTGCAGAAATGCTTCTTCCACGGGGACGAAAACGCGGCAATGACTGGATTGTGGGGAACACACAAGGCGAAGCTGGTCAAAGTTTATCGGTATGTTTGAGCGGTAATAAAGCAGGTCTTTGGTATGATTTTGCGGAAGGCATCGGCGGTGACCTTCTAGACCTTTGGTGCGCTGTGAAAGGGATTACCCTCTCTCAAGCGTTAGAGGAAGCGCGCACCTATCTTAACCTGACACGTCCCAAACCTTTCATGGCGCCCCATCGTACCTATCGGCACCCACCCCTCCCCACAGGGAACACACCACAGAATTTGGTAAAAACTTACCTCAACCAAAAGCGCCGTATTCCGCTTGAGGTTTTAAAGCGTTACCACATAAGGGAAGATGGCGAAAAGATCATTTTTCCATTTTACAAACCTGATGGTACCCTTGCCTTGGTAAAAGAGCGCTTAGCACAAGCGGGTGCAAAAACAAAACCGACAGCATCACAATGTGAACCGATTTTATTTGGCTGGCAAGCTCTTGTTCCCCTAAATCAAGCCACTCCCCCAACGGGACACGCTGCTCTCTCAACAGAGCAAGCCACTTCCCCAACGGAGCACGCTGCTCTCACAACGGGACAAGCCACTCCCTCAACAGGACAGGCTGCTCTCTCAACGGAGCACACTGCTCCCCCAACAGGGCACGCTGCTCTCTCAACAGAGCAAGCCGTTCTCTCAACGGGACACGCCACTTCCCCAACGGGGCAGACTGCTCCCCCAACGGGACAAGCCAC
This sequence comes from Bartonella propinqua, assembly GCF_047263965.1. Lineage (NCBI taxonomy): Bacteria > Pseudomonadati > Pseudomonadota > Alphaproteobacteria > Hyphomicrobiales > Bartonellaceae > Bartonella > Bartonella propinqua. Next base: position 202,740 of record NZ_JBLEBK010000002.1, read on the forward strand.
TCTCTCAACAGAGCAAGCCACTCCCCCAACGGGGCACGCTGCTCTCCCAACAGGGCACGCTGCTCTCACAACGGAGCACACTGCTCCCTCAACAGGACACGCCACTTCCCCAACGGGACAAGCCACTCTCTCAACAGAGCAAGCCACTCCCCCAACGGAGCACGCTGCTCTCACAACGGAGCACACCGCTCCCCCAACGGGACACGCCACTTCCCCAACGGGACACGCCACTCCCCCAACGGGACATGCTGCTCCCCCAACAGGGCACGCTGCTCTCTCAACAGAGCAAGCCGTTCTCTCAACGGAACACGCCGCTTCCCCAACGGAGCACACTGCTCCCCCAACGGAGCACGCTGCTCTCACAACGGGACACGCCGCTTCCCCAACGGGACACGCCGCTTCCCCAACGGAGCACGCTGCTCCCCCAACAGGGCACGCTGCTCCCCCAACGGGACACGCTGCTCTCACAACGGGACACGCCGCTTCCCCAACGGGACAAGCTGCTCCCCCAACAGGGCACGCTGCTCCCCCAACAGGGCACGCTGCTCTCTCAACAGAGCAAGCCGTTCTCTCAACGGGACACGCCACTTCCCCAACGGGGCAGACTGCTCCCCCAACGGGACAAGCCACTCTCTCAACAGAGCAAGCCGTTCTCTCAACGGGACACGCCACTCCCCCAACAGGGCACGCTGCTCTCTCAACGGGACACGCCGCTTCCCCAACGGGGCAGACTGCTCCCTCAACAGAACAAACCGTTCTCTCAACGGGACACGCCACTTCCCCAACGGGGCAGGCTGCTCCCCCAACGGAGCGAGCTTTTATTCCTACGAATCGTACAATTGTCATCACTGAAGGAGAAATTGATGCACTCTCATTGGCAGCTTACGGATATCCAGCAGTTTCAGTACCATTTGGAGGGGGCAGTGGAGGCAAACATAATTGGATTGAAAATGAATTTGATCATTTAGAACCTTTTGAGACAATTTTTTTAGCCACCGACATGGACAAACCTGGAGAGGAAGCTGCACTTGAGATTGCACATCGGCTTGGTCGCCACCGTTGCTACCGCGTCTGCTTGCCCTATAAGGATGCAAATGAGTGTTTAACCGCAGGAGTTGATTCTGCCACCATGGCAGCAGCCTTTTCATCAGCGAAAAGCTTTGCACCAAAAGGACTACGGCATGCTTCAGAATATAAAGATCAAGTTATAAAGTTGTTTTGGCCAGAGCCTGACCAATATCTTGGTTACACGGTTCCCTACCCTAGACTCAACGGCAAACTTTATTTTCGTCCATCGGAGTTAACACTCTGGAGCGGATCGAGTGGTGCAGGAAAAAGCCAGCTATTATCGGACTGCATTCCACATTGGATTTCGCAAAAGAGCCGCCTTTGCTTAGCCTCATTGGAAATGAAAGGAGAACAATCCCTGCGCCGTTTAACAAAACAAACAGGAGGCTTGGAGCAACCAACAAAAGACATGATTGAACAGATTCTGCAATTTTTAGACGAAGGACTTATTCTTTATGAGCATGTTGGTAAATCAAGCGTCGATACATTGCTTGATGTGTTTGACTATTGCCGTGCACGCTATGGCTGCGATCAATTTATCATCGACAGTTTAATGCGTCTTGGCATTGCCTCAGATGATTATGCAGGACAAGAACAAGCGGTTTATAAAATGGTTGACTGGGCAGTTTTAAACGCCGTACACATTCATCTTGTTGCCCATGCACGCAAAAGTGGCTTGGATAAAGACGTCCCGAACACTGAAGATATTAAAGGTGCCTCAGAAATTGGAGCCAATGCGTTTAATATCATCACCATTTGGCGCAATCGGTCGTTAGAAGACAAAATTTTTGCCGCATCTGGGAGGGAAGAAAAGGCAGATTTAGCCAAACGCCCGAGCGTGATTATGAATATCGCGAAACAACGTTCAGGTGACTTTGAAGGAAAAGTTGGTCTTTGGTTTGACCCACAAACTTATCGTTATCGTTGTTCTGCTGAGGGCACCCTCCACCTGCGACATTATCTTGAACACAACAGACAAAAGAACACAGCCCCCATAGCTACTGTGGCAACAAAATAACATATCAACTTCTTTAAAGACCCCACTCCCTTTCAAGAACATGAGGCTCCACAGCTTCTTCTTTGAAAGTGCATCCCTATACAACATTTCATTTGTTTAAACACACAAATAAGACAACAATTTTTGAGAAAATAGCATGAAGCACAAGAACAAAAAAAACACCCAAATCCAAGAGAAGCAAAAAAAAAAGACATCCGCTTTTCCCCTCTCTTCTCAGGATGAAGAAAAACAGCGCCTTGGTCACTTAAAAACACAAGAAGTCTCCATTGAAACAAGCAATCCTTATTTTCAGTCAACCCACCAAGCAAGCAAAAGCAATCCACGCACCATCATTGCCATTGCCAATGCAAAAAGCCATCCCATTGCACTTTTATACGCGAAAGGACATATCAGCAAAATGCAATATAAAGCAGCAGAACATTTTTATGTTTACTGGCGTCATAGTCAATCCGATCTCCACATGAGCCTTGATTACACGCGTCAAAAGGTTGATAGCAGCCAAAATTATACGCATCCCATTGAACGCCAAATAGAGGCAGCAAATCATTTACAAGCAATCAAAATCCCCCTTGGTGTTCTGGGTTATTCGCTTATTGAAAAAGTCGTTGGCTACGGTCAAGCAATCAAAGATTTGAGCCCTTCAAAACGCAAACAAAACTCATTGGCGGATCATTTACGGGATTGTTTAGATCTGCTAGCAGTTTACTGGGGATATGCAAGCCATAAGCGCTCTGAACGCTCCTCTGCTCCAGAAAAAAGAACAGCAGATTAAAAACCCACGCACCCACTCCAGCAACCATCCAACAAAGCACATTGAATATTCAAAATGTTGTCTAGAATATAAAAGGAGATTATCGATGTAAAACATCTGAAAAAGAGCGTATAATAATAATAGAAAAGCGTCATTTTTAGTTGCAGTGTACAACTTTCACTCAATCTACAACTTTCATTCAACTTGGGCACATCTCATTTTACGCTCCATAAAAACCAATCCCATTGAGGCTACCCTTCAGCAATCCAACTGAGAACTCCTCCCACCAAGAAGAAACCAAACCACTCCACTCTCTCAAAACTGCTCCAACGCAGAACTGTTCTCATCAAGAAGAGACCTACCAAGAACCCACCCCACCAAAAAGCAGTCTACCAAGAACCACTTTCCAAGATAATCATCCAACCTGAGAAATGCTCTGTACAAGTAGTTTCATGAAAAAATTATCTATCTTGCAAATATTTATAAATTTTTTCAGCTCTTCATCCATTGAGGATATATAACGCTTCTTTTCTCATGGAGAAATATATTTTCAGACTCACTCTTCTCGAAAAAATATCACCTTGAAGAAATAAACTCTTTTTTATGTTTATAATAACACTCTAACTATGATCCATAAAATATGATGCAAATGAAGTAAGAACACACTTAAAATAATATTAACTAACAAATAAAATAAACATTAAGTTATTTACGTTCCAACTATTGTTTTATTATGTTTATCTTATGCAAGATATATATCTTATAAAGTCACTATTTATAAATCATGTGCAAACAAGAAAAATTTAATAAATAACCAAATTACAGCATGTGTTTTGCATTTATTACTGTAGATTCTTTTATTCTTTTTTCTTTTATATTGAATTAATCCTGATTATTAAAATTATACAACTTATAATATATTAATAATGAAAAAAGAATATTATAAGAGTTGTAACATCTGACTGATTTGAAATAAAAAAGTAAAAATATTCTTAATATTTTTACTTTTTTTTTCATCCCCTCTCAATTTATATTTTTTTTGGAAGTATTTCGCTCTTTATAGATCATTTTAATTTAATACAATAAAGAGTTTTCAGGGCTTCTACGAGAATCTTCAATAATCTATTTTGATACAAAAATATTATAAAATAAAACAAGTTTTGAAGTAATTTTACTTAAAAAATATGGTTAATTTTGTCAATTTTTAGGCAAATCATGTTCTTTTTTATGACTGTTGCATTTTTACTATAGTGATTTACTGCAATTTTATATATGATCCATTTAGATATTTATTTCTTTAAATAAATATAAAGGAGAAACACTATGAACATCAGATATTTTTTCATAGCCGGGGCAATGACCAGCGGTTTATTTCTTGCTCTTAAATCATCTGATCATATAGTCACTCAACATTATCCTTCAGTTACTAACCACTCGACTATTCATGAATTTGTTAAACCTTCTCCCGATACAAAAATTATTACTCCTTCAAATACTCCAGAAATAGACTTAGATCTCCTTGATAAAACAAAAGGTACATTTGATAATTTAAATAAAGCACAATATCATAACATTTCCTTACTAACATCCGAATTATACGAAGAAGGAAAGAGACTATTATTTGCTGTAATTGATTTTTTTATTACTGTTTTAGTAACTTATCTCAAATCACTATTCTAAATAATACTCTTTAAAGTACAAAACAAACTTCTGATATATTAAAAAATAGAGAAAGGCCTTTGATCATCTTAGGCCTTTTTTATTTCACTGTTACTTTTATGAATACTTATTCATCTCATCTTTATGACATTTTTATGAAATTTTTCTTTGTATAAAAAACTGCATACGAATAAGTATAAAAACACATATTTATATAAAATCCAGTAGTGACGATATAAAAATAACAATATTTATCCTTTAGTTTTTCTACGACTGCCCTATAAATGACAACGCATCAAGACACAATATGATAAAAAGTCTATTATGTATCCTTTCATCATGCTGTTGTTTTGCCAATAGCCTTCATCAAGGCTGAAATAGTTTTCATTAATGCTGAAAAAGAAAACCTTAACTGAAGAGCTCAATGTGATATCAAGATTTACTCTCTATACTTAAAAGAGCGTAACTATACGCTTAAAAGAAAAATTATTCTGCTAAACAAATTTATATTATTATTTTTCTTTTATTATACTGACGAGAGCTCTTGTTATACTACCTCTCCCACCTTTAAAAATTTTATACTCCGCGCGCTTAAGAAAGACTTGCGTAAAGCGCCCTCAGTAGTCCTTCATAAAATTTCATAAAGTTAGCGTGGTGTAAGCAATCTTTATAAAAATTTTCACCTTTATTTTTAAAACTGCTTTTCTTGAAAGTTTTATTTTTTTCATTCCAAGATTATATTGTATATTTTGATAATATTGATCTATTCTTGTTATTCTTAGCTATCGATATATTTTTATTGCAGCCATCTATTTTATTTAAAGAAACTATTCTTTGGTTCATTGAGCATTTTTCTTATGACAATATTGTTTCATTATTGTTCCATTGATTTGAGTATTTTACGATAAAGATGAAAAGTTTAAAACTTTGAGAATTACGCTCATCTTCAAAATAAATAAAGACTTTGCCTTACACATCTTGCCATGCCCTCACAGCAAGTTACAAGCTGTACTAGCCTTACGGCAAAATCCAATCATATAAAAATAAAATACGTGACAAAAGCAGTCAGCCCACGCAAAAAAAAAAAGAACAACATTGTCAATATATTAGAGTATCAGAATATGAGAATATCAGACTTTATATTAGATTTTCGAAATATCTCATTTTTGAAGAGAACACATGGTATTTTGAAGAGAGCGCATGGTATCTGACTTTTGAAATTGAATGGTGCGGGTGGTCGGACTCGAACCGACACTCCTCTCGGAACCAGATTTTGAGTCTGGCGCGTCTACCAGTTCCACCACACCCGCAGGCTGTCATAAAGAACAGACTTATCCATTACTTCTTGGCACTATATGAAGAAGTGTAGATTCGTCAACAGCAGACTTTTCTTTTTTTTTAAAAATTTATATTATTTTTACCCCATTCGGTTTATTGGACGTAGTTTAAGAATCTTTTCTTCATTTAAGTCGATGAAAAAACCTACGATATTAAACAGACTAAAACTTTGGACGATTTCTTTAGCGGATCGTCGTACAGCACCACACTGGCTTGGATTTATTGCTTTTCTTGAAAGTTCTATTTTTCCCATTCCCGTGGATGTTTTGTACATTCCAATGGTTTTTGTCCACCCTCGTCGTGCCTATCGCTATGCTTTTCTTGCCACCACTTGTTCTCTTTTAGGAGGGATTTTTGGCTGGTTCATTGGACACTATGCTTATGACAGTATTGCCAAACCAATTTTAGAGTTTTACGGCAAATATGAAAGTTTTCAAGCACTGCGCAACGATACTACACTGGAACTTCTGGTAATTTTACTGATTATCTCAGGCTTTTTCCACCTTCCACCCATTAAGATTATCACGATCTTAACAGGTGTCATGGGTTTACATCTTGGACTTTTTATCATCATCTGTATCTTAGCTCGTGGGGCACGTTTTTATTTTCTCGCATGGCTGATTCAGCGCTTTGGACAAAAAGCCGTGAAGTATCTTTCTCGCCATTTCAAATGGATTGTGCTCATTGGTTGTGTTAGTGTGCTATTGCTTTACGGTGGAATTATCGCTTTCCTCAATAAGTAGCTTGCATTTTAGGGAACATGCTTGATGGCTTGCACTTTATCTCCTCGGCATCTTTTGAACCAACATCTTCATCGAGAAATAAGCAATAAAGAGCAAAGTTTATGGGCTTTTTTTCTCATTTTTTGCCTTTCTGCCACAATCGGTCTTGCACTTGGTTTTGAATATATTGGAAAATATCTTCCTTGCAATTTATGCCTCATTGAGCGCTTTCCTTACTATATTGCCATAGCATTTTTGATTTTAGCAGGTTTGGGAGCATGTTTTTTTCGCATGTCTTTGTGGGTGCGACTATTCTTTTTATGCGTGTTTTTGTTGATGACAATCAGCCTTGTCTTAGCGATATACCATACAGGTATCGAATATGGCTTTTGGCCTGCTCCCCCCAGCTGTGGTTCAGACACAACAAGGATAATAACAGACGTTAACCAACTGCTCAGTCAATTAAACAATATTCACCCTCCTTCTTGTTCTGCAGCACCAGCGCGCTTTCTTTTTCTCTCCTTTGCTGGTTGGAATGCTGTTGCCAGCCTACTTTACATGCTGATAAGCCTCTATGTTGCTTCAAAAGGGATTCTTTCAAATCGCAAAAAACGATAACCACAAAGCAAAAATGAGACTACGCAACAGATCCGCGCTTTCTTCTATCCAAGCAACCTTCTATCCAAGCCACATGCCAACATTTCGCTTTATTTTTTCACCTTTCCCCACTCCTCATGCGTATTGCTATAGCTTTTCAGCAAACATACCCTCCACCCCCTAACAGGCACATCCTCCATCTCCAGCAAGCATACCCTCCACCCCTAACAAACACACCCTCCATCTCCAGCAGACATACCCTCCACCCCTAACAGGCACACCCTCCATCTCTAGCAGACATACTCTCCACCCCTAACAGGCACACCCTCCATCTCCAGCAAGCATACCCTCCACCCCTAACAGGCACACCCTCCATCTCCAGCAGGCACACCCCCACCCCTAACAAGCACACCCTCCACCCTTAACAGGCACACCCTCCATCTCCAGCAGGCACACCCTCCATCTCTAACAGACACATCCTCTCTTTTTAGACAAACAGCAAATTGTACATAAATAACAAAAAGTGAAGAGACGCGTTACATTTTGTCATTTCCCCCTCTATACTTATTTGTAATATTTTGATAAAAGCCTACGTTGAAAAGCTGTGGGATTTAAGTGAGGGAACCAATAAATGCGAGCGGTTTCGCCATGCCTAAAGATGAAAACACAACGCCTCCTTCCTCTTCTCCACTAATCACCTGCGCAAATATCAGTCACCTTGACCCTCCAAATGACATGATGGAGCATGACCATGATGCGTGGCGAGAACATAGGCAAAAAAGTGACCTCAATGCCCCTTACCAGAAACCGCCCCATATAAAGCCGCGGATCAAATCGGCACCACGCATTAGACAAGTTTTTTGGTGTGATTTTCCTCACGATGCGATCTTGCCCGAATTTTGGAAAAAGCGACCTGTTTTAATTCTCTCGAAGAATGCAAAATTATATGGGAATGTCATCGTTTTACCCTTTACGACAAAGTCGCAACCCAATAATCCAGCCGCGTACCCACTGCAATCTCCCATAGAAAATAAAAAAGCGTGGATTATCTGTAACTATGTCACAACAGTTTCTGTAAGTCGCTTAAGCTGTTCGCACACTGTTCCAAGATTGCCTAAGGAAGATTTTGACAAAGTTATTACACTTATGTTCCAATATTTACCCCATTTATAGCATTAAACCTTGAAGGAATCGGTGTAATTTACATTGAAAGAAAATTGATCCACGCCATTGATGGCTGTAATTAACGCATATAAGCTTATCTGCCCATAGCATTAAAAATGATAGCGATTTCCCAGCAAAAGCCAGACAGGGAGCGAAGGGCAGAGAGCTGTTTCTTCTTTTAATTTTTGGAGCGTGATTTGAAAAATTCTTAGAAAAGATCTTCCAAATTATCTTGCGAAGGCAGCTTTAAAACTCTTCTCTGTGTTTCTTATTTCAAAACCACTAGCTAATATTCACAAACACCCAGCTAATATTTACAAATGCAATACGTAAAATAACGCTCTCCACTTTTGAGCCTATTAAAATCTTTCCCCTTTAGTCAAACCGCGCAAAATATGTCTTCTCCGTTTCTTTTTTCAGTGTTCACTTAGCTTTTTGAACGATAAACGCAATTGACATTAAAAAAATAAATAAACTTGATTAAATGAGTTGACTTTTACAGTGAATGCGTCTATATATAGCTCATCTACGGCATCAGAAATGGTGACCGCTTCCCCAAAAGGGAGATAGGAACGAAGGAGTAGGCAACTGCTCCTTTCGTCGTTTTAGGTATCATTTGAAAAATTCTTCAAAAGCTTACACATTACTTCTGAGAACATCTTTCATCAGCACTGTTTGTCATTTTTATTTTACTGTCATTCTTACCTTAATTTCACCTGTCTTAAATCCACCTCATAGATTGACAAATGGAACGTGCAAAATAGCCTTTGTACTTTTGAGCCCAATGAAAATCTTTCCTCTTTAATCAAACCAAGCAACAAACATCTTCTCAGTTATCTTCCATAAAAATATCCTCTCTTCTTGGAGAGAAATCTTTTCCCTCAGCACCATCTCTTCTTCAACACAATTTCTCAAAACACGGTCTCTCAAACGTAATTTTCACGGCACGCTTCCCTCGGCACAATTTTCAAATCATGATATAAATATGATTCCTTCGCAGTTTCCCCTCAGTACAATTCCTCAAGCATAATCTCCAGAAACATGATTGCTTTGCATTTTTAGCATGCCCCCAATTTTCTCATATATCCCCTTTTTTCGCTGACTTTTACTCTTTTGTGCTCATTTTTCACCAGTTTTTCTCACTATTTTTCTTCTCCCCCCTTTATGAGCATTCTTTTTTTCTCACCACCGTCTTTTTTAAACGCGCATCATTTTAGATTGACTTTTATTTTTTATATCTTATATCTTAGAACTATTCTAAACAATAAGAGAATAGCAAATGTTAAAATCCTTTTTTTCATTTGTACAATGCAAAACGCTATCCTTGTATTCATCGCAAAGAGCGCTGTTTGACAAGATGATGTTGTGTATATTCAAACAAAAAGAGCAACATGCAGCTCTCTTTTTATACGTGAGGACTTTAGAACCTTATTTTTCGAGGAAAACAGCAATGAGTGCCCAAAAATTTCAAAATTATAAGCAGCATCCTTCTCTTTTTTCTCGCGGCTACACAAAAGCAGCAGTTGTATCACGCAATCGATCTTCTCTTATGAAAAATAAGCCCCTGCATACAAACTCTCGAACCAGAACAGTAGCAAACCGCACCACCAAACATCCATCGAAAACACAAAAACAAATACTTTTAACGTGGATTCAGCCAGGTCTTGCAGGGTTAATGGATGGATCTGTCTCCACCCTTGCACCAATTTTTGCAGCAGCTTTTGCAACGGGAGATACGTATAAAACTTTTTTGATCGGGCTCTCGGCTTCGATTGGAGCTGGTCTTTCAATGGGTTTTACAGAAGCAGCTCATGATGATGGAAAATTATCAGGTCGTGGTTCCCCACTTAAAAGAGGCATAGCCAGTGGTATCATGACCACAGTGGGAGGATTAGGGCACACGCTTCCCTATCTCATTCATTCTTTTTATATTGCGACGATTATTGCATTTATCGTTGTGTTTTTTGAACTTGGCGCCATTGTCTGGATCCAAAACAAATATATGTCGACCCCCTTTTGGCGGGCATCTTTACAAGTTATCATTGGTGGAACTCTGGTTTTTGTGACAGGAATTCTCATCGGCAGTATATAGCACTATATAAATAGCGCTATATAAAAGAAGCACTGGAGGGTAAAAGGGACGCTTCTCCCAAAATACTAAACACCCTCCCATCTTACAGGACTTAATCTTGCTCTAGATTGAAAAAAAATTCACGTTAACGCCCCCTTTTGACAAAGTCTTTACAGCGCATTGCGTGAGGTGCTTGTTTTTACCACAGGAATTTTTATAGACAAATTTTTTATCAGCAATAAACAATATATGAGCAAACACTAAGAATAATGCTCTCTCAGCCATTAAAATTGTTGAGAGATTTTAAGAAAATTTATGTCAACACCCCTTGAGGCAAACATTTTTATAGTTTTATGTATATTAAGCCGTTAAAGAGGTGTTCACTTTTATGTTAAATGAGTACATTATCGTAAATTGACACAGAGCGTTTATTTTTATTTTTTGAAAAAGTTTTAACCATGCCTCACACGCAAACCAATATAAATTTAAAGAGCCAAGAGAATATCTCTTCCTCCAAAGTAACCTTATCGGTTCAACGCCTTGAACATGGGCAAGGTTTAGAGCTTCCTTTTTACGCGACAGCGGGCTCATCTGGGCTTGATTTGCGCGCAGCTCTTGCTGAAAATGAAACTATTACCCTTGCACCTGGGCAACGGGCTCTTATTCCAACGGGATTAATCTTTCATCTTTCATGTGGTTATGAAGCACAAATACGTCCACGTTCTGGGCTAGCTTTAAAGCATGGAATCACCTGTCTAAACACTCCTGGAACGATTGATAGCGATTACCGCGGTGAAGTTAAAGTTCTTCTGATTAATTTAGGACAAGAAAATTTCTCCATTGAGCGGGGAATGCGCATTGCACAAACAATTATTGCACCTGTCATTCAAGTTAATGTTTGCGAAATTGAACTGGAGCAAAAAGACAGCCCCCATACATCAGATGAAGGTCGTGGTGCAGGTGGCTTTGGCTCAACAGGAGACCGTTAAGCCGAAATAAACAGCAAATTTCTCTTGTTTCCTCTGTCAGGAACACAAAGCACCCCCCATACGCTAAGGGGTGTTGATACGTTCTTTACTGCTTTTCGCATCACCTACTGTGCATCCGCACTCTGTGTTGTATATGCTGGAGCATCATCCACCACACTTGGCTGACGCACTCTCTGCTGCATGCTCCATAACACCATCCGCTGTGCCTACCACACCCACCAATTGTGCTTTCTGCCACGCTGCCTGCCTCTTCCTTTGCAGTCAAAACATTGAAAGATGTTTGCAGCCCCATCAGACCGATTTTAGTATATCCAGCAACCCGCACCTGATTGAGCAAATCCACCACAGCACCATAATTGATTTCGCTATCAGCAATAAACAGCAAATTTCTCTCGTTTCCTCTGTGGAGAACACAAGGCACCACCCCCATACATTAAGGAGTGTTGATACGCCCTTTACTGCTTTATCACATCACCTACTGTGCATCCGCATTCTGTGTTGTATATGCTGGGGCATCATCCACCACACTTGCTGATGCACTCTCTGCTGTATGCTCCATAGCACTATCTGCTGTGCCTACCACACCACCAATTGTGCTTTCTGCCACGCTACCTGCCTCTTCCTTTGCAGTCAAAACATTAGAAGATGTTTGCAGCCCCATCAGACCGACTTTAGTATATCCAGCAACCCGCACCTGATTGAGCAAACCCACCACAGCACCATAATCGATTTCGCTATCAGCTTTGATTAAAATCTTTGTATCTAGATTTCGGTTTGTTTCCTTTAGCAAGGCTTCAGTAAACCCTGCTTGGCTGACAAGATTATTGCCGACATAAAGGGAATTGTCTTTTTGCAAAGTCACATAGAGAGGATCATCGGGCTGTGCCACAACAGCAGGTGCCTGCGTTATAGAAGGCAACTGAACAGGAATAACAGATGTCGCTAGAGGCGCTGCCACCATAAAAACAATGAGCAACACCAAAACCACATCAATAAAGGGGGTCACATTGATCTCATTGTGCAACCCACTCTCATTTGTATCCCAATCATCATTAAAATCTGTTTTCATTATTTGTAACTCTTTTGCTGTCTGCGTTTATCGAGTTCACGGCTCAAGAGCCTCTCAATCGCAGCAACGATATCGCCTAAATCATTGCGATAACCGCTCAGAGCCCGCATCAGGCTATTATACATAACAACAGCAGGAATAGCCACAAAAAGCCCGATAGCAGTTGCCAACAAAGCTTCAGCAATTCCTGGGGCAACCACATCGAGTCGCGTTGTTTGAGATTCAGCAATTCCAATAAAAGCATTCATGATCCCCCAAACGGTTGCAAAGAGACCAACAAAGGGAGCAATAGCGCCAATGGTTGCAAGAACAGCACTCCCACATGCAACACGCCGCGTAGCAGCCAGTAAACAGCGCGACAAAAGCAAATGAACGCGCTCCTTCACGCCCTCATTAATGTCACGGACAACCTCACCATAGCGAAAAATTTCCTCATTGGAAATAATATCTTCATTGATATCCATTGGCTCATATTGTCTCCCACAGGGATCTTCAATTCCAAGAGGAGTGATTTGTTGTGCAGAAAGATAAACCTCTTTCAGCACTTCTTTTAAGAAACCCACCCCCGCTCCTTTGCTCTCCTTCAAGCTAGCAGCCAAGCGCGTAAGGGTTTGGGCATGCAGAGCCAAGCGCAGTTCATAACGTGCTCTTCGTTTTGCTAAAGTAATTTCAACGATTTTGACAAAAGCAATTGTCCAAGACATCACAGAAGCCACAAGCAAAGTGACAATAACAGCTTTCACAACCCAATCAGCTGCCATAAACATAGAGAATGGAGAAAGATCGTGCGGAGAAAATGCAGCAGACATGCTGCCTAAGGGTACTGTCTCAGGTTCCATTTACACCTCACACCATTTTGGATTTACACTTCTGATTTTACCGCTTTTATAGCGTTCCCCTCCTATAATATAACTATGTTCAATTTAAGGAATAAAACTTGATAAATAAAGTATAGTTTTACTTTAAAACTTCGATTTTTTCAAAGATAGCCCCCAAGCACCTCTTTTCAAAGTGATTTTACAGACAAAACTGATTTGATAAAAACATTTTCAAATGAAATGAGAAAATGGAACTAAAGCAATTGTTGGACGTTACTCAAGCAGTAAATTTGGCAGTGAAATTTGTTTGGCTCCCACACAAATTATCACAAAAAATATACAATCATGAATAACAATAAACCAAGAGAGGGAAATATCACCATGGCAAACCACAAGACAACAGAAGAAAAGAACTTGCAAACACAACTAGAGAAATTACGCAATGAAATTTCTGGTATCACTTCAACATTGACGAATCTTGGGGCAAATAAGTTAGACACAGCCAAAGATAAAGCTGAAAAGCTTTACAGCTCTGCAAAGGAAAACAGCGAAGAGATCATGTCGCAAGCGAAAGATAAAATCAACAATTTTGAACAAGCCATGAACAAATGCGTCCGCAAAAATCCAAGCAAAAGTGTTTTGTTTGCAGCAGGGATTGGCTTTGTTCTTGCCCAATTATTGCGTCGTTAATCAATGTATATGCTCATCGCTCCCCTTTTTAATTCTCTTGTCAATGGAGAACTAAAAAACACCGTTAAGCAAATGCGTCGTCAAGCCATTTGCTGTGGAATTATTGGAATGTCTTTATTCATATCTTTGATGTTTTTGTGTACCATTGGCTTTATTGCATTATGCTCGGTCATGACGCCCCTTGCTGCAGCCAGCACAATGTTTTTCATTTGGCTTTTTATTGCAGGATTAGGTATTTTGGTGAATCGACTTCTCAGAGCTCATCAGCTTCACAATCAACAAAAACAATTGAAGCAACAACAGCAAAAATTTATGACAGACGCAACACTTTCTAGCATTGCACTTCTCAGTCAGCATCTGCCTTTTGCCAAATTGGGCGTTTCAGTTCTTGGGCTTGCGACCTATCTTTTATGGAAAAAAGATAAAAAAAACCGCTCTTAAAAGAAATTTTTTATCATTTTATCCCTCATAAGGTGCTTTTTTTCGATAGAGAAAAAAAGCACCTTTTTTTGCCACCCCCCACCCATAAATATAGACGGGATGGTTTAAGACAACCCACAACTGTCAAAACTTTCAGGGGAAATAGTCGAACATATTGCTTAAAAAAAACAGCACCACTTAAATCACCATCATTCATCATAACACTCTTAATTCACCTTTATATGCGCACAAACTATATGCAAGGTTTGATGAAGATATCCACGACCAATCTCTTGCCTCATAACACAAGCCCATATTTGGACTTTTGCGCTCAATGATGAAAAGACTCAAACAACGAACGCACGCAACGATCAAAGCGCACGAAAAAAATGATTAAATTATATTATTTGCGATTCAACATTTCTGATAAATTGGATAAAAAACATTCACCCTCCCTCACCATAACTTTTTCAGCCTCACCATAACTTCTTCAAAGAGAATCGCTCTTTGAAGCGACATCATGATGCGCGATAACATCGATCATCTCTGTCACGATAGTATCAAGAGTTTCTCGATCATCGCCTTCTGCCATCACGCGGATCATTGGCTCGGTTCCAGAGGGGCGTATCACCAATCGTGATTCTTTTCCCAAACGCTGGGTTGCCTGATCTATTGCAGTTTTGACCGCATTTTTTGTCAGCACATTTTTGTTTTTAACTGTAACATTTTGCAAAATTTGTGGCACCGGCTCAAATCGCTTACACAACTGGCTCATAGAGTTTTGACTCTCCTGCATACAAGATAAAATCTGCAAGGCAGCCACCAATCCATCACCTGTTGTTCCAAAATCACTCAGCACAATATGCCCAGAAACCTCACCTCCGACATTATATCCCTTCTGACGCATCGCATCGACAACATAGCGATCCCCAACCTTTGTCCGAATAAGCTCCAACCCTTTGGAGTGTAAGAAACGCTCAAGCCCAAGATTGGACATAATTGTTGTCACCACACCGTTGCGCTGCAACCGTCCTGTTTTATGCCAATGTTCCGCAATGACCGCAATCAGCTGATCCCCATCAATGGTTTGCGCCTTTTCATCGACAATTAAAACACGATCTCCATCTCCATCAAGGGCAATTCCCACATCAGCACGCACTTCATGAACTTTTTGTTTCAGGGAAGCCAAATCGGTTGAGCCACATTTTTGATTAATGTTGAAACCATCTGGAGTATTATTGATAGCAAAAACTTCAGCTCCCAATTCCCATAAAGCACGCGGTGCCGCTTTATAAGCAGCACCATTGGCGCAATCTACAACAATGCGCAAACTATCCAAACGAACATCGCGCGGCAAAGTTCGCTTGGCATATTCGATATAACGATAAATATCACCCTCAACCCGTTTTGCGTAACCAATTTCCGCACAATTTGCTAAAGATTTTGAAAGATCGGTATCGATTAATTGTTCAATTTTTTTTTCTACCTCATCTGAAAGCTTAAAGCCATCGGGACCAAACAGTTTAATTCCATTATCATAGAAGGGATTATGAGAAGCAGAAATCATCACCCCAATATCAGCACGCAGCGAACGACAAAGCATAGCAACAGCAGGTGTTGGCACAGGTCCCAACAAAAAAGCTTCCATTCCAGCAGCAGTAAATCCTGAAACCAAAGCATTTTCCAACATATAACCCGATAAACGAGTATCTTTTCCAATCACCACACGGCACGACTGATGTTGCGACCGAAACAAAACCCCAACAGCCATTCCCACTTTCATAGCAAAATCTGGTGTCATAGGAAAAGAATTGGCTTTTCCTCGAATTCCATCTGTACCAAAATATTTTTGTGCCATTCTTACTTTTCCTTTATACGCACCCTTTTCTCTCGCGGTTGTGACATCGCTTCTCTCGCAGTTGCGACATAGAAAATTTTGGTACAGCAAGATCTCCTCAAAGCCGTAAGATCATTTTGCAGCGCTTTATTTTTTCAAGATAATCAAGACACCCACCATAAATCTTGTCCCAAACAAATCTTACCCAAAACAAATTGCGCATTTTTTTTAAAACATCACGCATTCCCCCCCTTAAAAAAACGCTCGTTCTCTCCAAAAATCCAAAGGCCGTGGACTTAAACAACCCCACGAAACCGTATTTCCCCTGCTTTCCTGATGCACTCCACGCTTAAAATCCCACTATCAAACAACCTTAAAAGCCCATATTATTTTACAATTACACATATTTTTTTGTAAAAAGACAACTTTGTAAAAAGACAACCCATTTATTGTTAAAAATTTTCATTTTTTAAAAAGCTGTTTTTTAAAGATTTGTTTGTAGGATCATTCACCACTTATTCCATATAATTTTTTGCATATTACTGTTTTTTGCTTTTCGCATATTATTTTTTTGCATATTATTTTTGAGGTGCAAAGTAAACTTTGCACCTCTTTTTTTGCAATCCCACACATTTGCTGCGTGGAGAAATTTTCAAAAAACACAGCCTCTTCAAGCATCGTTAGAAGGTGTTTGTTTTCCTTTACTTTCAACAGCTTCTACATTTTTCTCTGTGCTTGCATCTTTCTTTGTATTTGCACCGTGTTCAGAAGATTTTACTGCTTTGGCTGTCGTTTTTGTGCTTCGTGTTTTTTTCTCAGATTTTTGAGACTGAGCGCTTTTTAATTGCGCCTTTGTATCATGTTTTGCATTCGTTGATTTTTCTGTTTCATGTTCAACTTTGCGCTGTGCTTTTTCTTCTCCTTTTTCACGATCATCTGTTTCATCTGGCATAACTTTCCCAAGTTCAGTTTTGCTTGTTCCAGTTTTTGGCACAGACGAAATGCGCACAGAAGCACTTTCATCCTTTTGTGTGCGTGAAGGAGGCTTTCCTGCAATGACTTCGTTAATTTCCGCTCCCGTTAAGGTTTCATATTCTAACAAACCTTGCGCAAGAGCGAACCATTCTTGTTTTTTTGTTTTCAAAATTTTCGTAGCGCTTGTATAAGCATCATCGATCAGTTTACGCACTTCAGCATCGATCATGCGTGCGGTTTCCTCAGAGATATTTTGTGTCCGTGCAACAGAATGCCCTAAAAAAACTTCATCTTGATTATCACCATAGGCAACATTCCCAAGCAGATCAGAAAACCCCCATCTCGTAATCATTGCTCGCGCCAACTTTGTCGCTTGTTCGATATCCGAGGAAGCTCCAGAAGTGATATTTTCCTTCCCAAACTTCAATTCTTCAGCCACTCTTCCTCCCATCATAATAGCCAAACGCGAAATCATCCACCGATAGCTCATGGAATAGCGATCCCCCTCGGGCAATTGCATGACCATTCCCAACGCTCTTCCTCTTGGTACGATTGTTGCTTTGTGAACAGGATCCGCCACAGGCACATTCAAAGCAACAATAGCGTGTCCCGCTTCGTGATAGGCAGTTAATTCTTTTTCTTCTTGTGTCATGGCAGTTGATCGACGTTCAGCGCCCATCATCACCTTGTCTTTGGCATCTTCAAACTCTTGCATCGTCACGACTCTTTTATTGCGACTAGCAGCCATGAGAGCAGCTTCATTGACAAGATTCATCAGATCGGCACCAGAAAACCCTGGGGTTCCCCTTGCCAGCACTTTCAAATCAACATTAGGAGCTAAAGGTACATTGCGCACATGAACTTTCAAAATTTGTTCCCGCCCAGCAACATCAGGATTTGGCACAACAACCTGTCGGTCAAAACGTCCAGGTCTTAAAAGAGCAGGGTCGAGCACATCGGGACGGTTTGTTGCAGCAATGAGAATGATGCTTTCATTGGGCTCAAACCCATCCATTTCAACAAGCAACTGGTTTAATGTCTGCTCACGCTCATCGTTTCCGCCTCCCAATCCTGCACCCCGATGGCGCCCAACAGCATCAATTTCATCGATAAAGATAATACAAGGTGCATTTTTTTTAGCCTGTTCGAACATATCACGCACACGGCTTGCACCAACACCAACAAACATTTCAACAAAATCTGATCCTGAAATTGTAAAGAACGGCACATTAGCTTCACCTGCCACGGAGCGCGCCAACAAGGTTTTACCCGTTCCAGGGGGACCAACGAGCAAAACACCCCGTGGGATACGCCCCCCTAGGCGTTGAAATTTTTGTGGTTCCCGTAAAAACTCGACAATTTCCTGTAAATCTTGTTTTGCTTCTTCAACACCCGCGACATCTTGAAAAGTGACACGTCCTTGCGCTTCATTGAGCAATTTTGCTTTTGACTTTCCAAACCCCATAGCACCGCGCGATCCACTTTGCATTTGCCGCATAAAGAAGATCCACACCCCAACGATAATAATCACAGGCAACAGTGAAAATAACAAATTAAGGAAGATACTATTGCTTGAGCTTTCAGGAATAGCCTTAACATTCACATTTTTGCTTTCCAATTTTTGTATCAAATTTGGATCTCGTGGTGCATAAGTTGAAATAACTTTATACTCAACAGTTTGTCCTGTTAACTTTTGACCTTGAATGGTCACAGCTTTCAGTTCATTATTCTCAACTTTCTGCAAGAATTCGGAATAGGACATCTCTCCACTTCCAGAACGCTGACCCTCTCCATTAAAGAGAGAAAATGACACAATCAAAATTAAAGCAATGACTCCCCAAATGAGGAGAGAGCGGTAATTGGAGTTCATATTAGATCCACTTAATAAAAATACAGGTTCTTAAAACAGTTGTCTTTAACATATAACCTCGTCTGCCCCTTGCCAAGGTATGAGGAGGTGTTTATCATCTTTTTTTAGAATGATTCTTCTTATATCCTTATCTCAACATTAAAAAAAGGTTCAATAGTGTGTACAAGAGCAGCATCTTCGCATGACAAGAGCCAATCAAAGGGAGCGAGGATTCGTTTTATGAGAACATTTTGTTGAAAAAGAGCTTTTTGTTCAAACGCGCCTTGATAAGTGAGCTCAGGAATATTGATCTCTTTATCCTTTAAAATCATTGGAAGCGATTGCAGAGATGGGAAATGTGGGTGTTTGCGACCACATATGCTGTTTTGGTACAAAAATTCCATTTGGGATTCCATTTGACACAAAGATTTCAGGTGCTCCAAATCAGCTGGTTTCACCGTTATAGAACTGGATGTATGATTGGCAATCTGATAGCGCCCATCCCATAAAATAGTTTTTTTGGGTGCAACAATTGCCTCTTTAATATTTCGAGATTCACGCCAAAAGGCGATCCCGCTGATGCTGCATTCAATAACAGATCCAGCCAAAGTGAAACGCTGTTTTTTGGGAGAAGAGAGACATAATTTCTGCTCGAGAGTGGTCAATTTTTTATAGGGCAGCAAATAAGAGCTTCCTCCCATCAACACTGCAAAAAGCCCAACAACGAACGGAAAATTTGGATGTTGATGTAAAAATGGCACAGGCTTTTCAATAAAACAACGTCCATGTTCTACAGCAATATCTAAAGCCAAAATCAAATCAGCAATATTTTGCGCCTGTCTACGACGTTTAAGCGCGGCTTCATTAACTTTTTTAGCAATATTGGCAATTTTTTTTTGTGGAAGGGATTGGCGCACACGCGCGCGTTCAAAATTGAGATCCTCATTTGTTGGATCATCAATCCATGTTTTTCCCTGCAAACGCAAATAAGCACGCAATGTTTTACGCTTTACGCCAAGAAGAGGACGGATCAAACGCACTTTTCGACGCAACAACGCTTCACGCGGAATACAAGATAATCCACGCTCACGCACCAATACACAGTTTTTTCCTGTCATTTCTGCAATATTTGCTGTCATTTTTGCAGCACAATCTTCCCCTTGAATATCTTCAAAGATTGCTTGCTGCAAAGCATCGACATTTTTTGAAATCCGTTGGCTACGCATCTGATAAGTTTCAACTTGATCGTTGAGCGTATGCCCTGTCATAATAAGCGTTGCGCCTTGTTTTTGCGCTTCCTGAAATAGGAGATTATAACGTGCCACACGCGCTTTTTCAGCGATATGGGTTTTTGGCTTTTTGCCATCCCAGCGTAGAGTCACATGTCTAATATGATGCGCACGACAAATTCTTGCGACATCCTCCACTTCACGCGCAGACTCTTTACGCAATTGATGATCAACACTCACGACAATCATCTCAGGAGGAAGAGACAAGGTTGTTAAATGATCTTTAACTAAAAACAATAAAGCTAACGAATCACTCCCCCCCGAAACTGCAACAATTAACTTTTGACACTGGATAAAATCTGATGTTTTAAAGAGATTTTTTGCTAATCTAACGAACACCGTGCACGACTCCGCTCCTCTTGAAGACGTTTACAAAAAATACAATCTAACGTTTTATAGTGGTTTGATATGTTGTCAAATAAAGCACAAGCTTCTTTATTTTGACCAAGAGCAGCCATACTCACTGCTAATTTTAGCAAAATCTCAGAACCATAGAGTTTCTTCTTATCTGTGTACCATACAGTGAGATAAGTTTGTGCCGCTTCATAATAGCGTTTTTGTCCCAATAAGGATTCTGCCAGCCAAAATAAAGCATCACCAGCCAAAGGATCTTTACGATAACGGTCTTGAAAAACACAAAAAGCCTTTTCGGCTTCAACATAATTGGCAGAAAGAATAAAATCGTAGCCCTTTTTATACAACACTTGGGGAGAGAGAAGAGACAACTCTTTATCCAAGGAAGGATTATCAGAAAAACAAGAATAAAAAGCAGAACCGTCTTTATCAAAAAGCTTATGAAATTGTTTTTGGGTATCTTCCAGACTATTATGCTCAAGCACTGCTTCTATCATATTCAAGAGCTTATCTAAATCATTGTCTTGAAGCAAAGATGCCTTATTTTCTAAAGCCATTTCTTTAATTTTAATCACACTCAGATCGGAGGAACCTGCACTCTTATCAGAAGGCGCTGCATCTTGTGCAGAAGAATCTGCTCCCTCATCGGAAGAGGCTGCACCTTGCGCAGAAGAATCTGCTCCCCTATCAGAAGGGGCTGCATCTTGTGCAGAAGAATCTGCTCCCCTATCAGAAGGGGCTGCATCTTGTGCAGAAGAATCTGCTCCCTCATCGGAAGGCGCTGCATCTTGCGCAGAAGAATCTGCTCCCTTATCAGAAGGGGCTGCACCTTGCGCAGAAGAATCTGCTCCCTTATCAGAAGGGGCTGCATCTTGTGCAGAAGAATCTGCTCCCTCATCGGAAGAGGCTGCACCTTGCGCAGAAGAATCTGCTCCCCTATCAGAAGGGGCTGCATCTTGTGCAGAAGAATCTGCTCCCTCATCGGAAGGCGCTGCATCTTGTGCAGAAGAATCTGCCCCCTCATCGGAAGGCGCTGCATCTTGTGCAGAAGAATCTGCACCCTTATCGGAAGGCGCTGCATCTTGCGCAGAAGAATCTGCTCCCTTATCAGAAGGGGCTGCATCTTGCGCAGAAGAATCTGCCCCCTTATCAGAAGGGGCTGCATCTTGTGCAGAGGAATCTGTATCATAGGTAGAAAAATGCTTAGGGCTTCGCGATGCACTTTGAGCAGACAAAGCGAAACACGCAATAAGACTTGATGCTAAAAAGAAAACTTTCCAATTTTGTTTTTTCAATACATACATACCTTTCTTCCTCAACAGTTTAATTTAAAATAAATTTGAACCCTTAAATATTGTTTTTTCAACCACCGCGCACAACACTGATTTTCGTAACAGCGCGTCGATTTTGGTTCCAACAAGAAAGATCGTTACACACTGCCACAGGTCTTTCTTTTCCATAAGAAATTGTTTGCATCCGCTGCGCAGATACACCAAGAGAAATCAAATAATCACGCACAGCAACAGCACGACGCTGCCCAAGAGCCAAATTATATTCACGCGTACCACGCTCATCGGCATGACCTTCAATTGTAACGAAGAAGAAAGGATGACGAAGCAACCACTCAGCCTGCCGTCTCAAAACGCGTTGTGCATCAGGCTCGATAGAAGAGGAATCGAGACTAAAGAAAATGCGATCCCCAACATTCACAGTAAAATACTGTTTTGCCACTTCTGGCGTCTGCTGAAAACTTGCATCATTTAAAGAGGCGCTATTTATACCATGCGCAGCAGTATTGGTATGTTTTTTACCACAACCAACAAGTAACACCGCAAAAGACAAAACGACTATTAATGGATGAAAAAGAATATTCTTAATAAAATACATATATTGGTATCCTTGTTACAAGCGCTAAAATTGAAGGGAATAGATTACTTCACCACCCTTCAAGAGTGATATCCCGTTTCTCATGAAGATAGGCGCATCTTTTCATTTTATCAGCTGCTTTTTACCTTCTAAAGTTTTTTCTCTACAATCTTTTTAAGCACCAACATGGGGGGTATTAAGCTGTATAAACACTTTACACGCAACACACGGAATTTCTTTATGCGCTATCTGAGCGGCTTTTTTACGACTTTTCTTCTGTATCATCCTGACGATTTTTTTGCAGCGCATTGAGTTTTGCAAACACTTTATCTGCATCGAAATTTTTGTTGAGATGTTGTTCATCCTCATCTTCACTGAAAGCAACATTTTCTGTAACTGATGCTGGAAGCAAGGATCTATCTTCCTCAGAAGAGATGGGACGATTTTTTGCGCTGCGCTGAAGTTCAAAATCCAGATCAATTTGCGAGCACAAACCAAGCCCCACAGGATCCAAAGGCGTTAAATTAGCGCTATTCCAATGGGTTCTTTGACGAATTTGCTCAATTGTTGCTTTTGTTGTTCCAATCAAGCGTGCAATCTGTGCATCTTTTAACTCAGGATGATTGGTCACCAACCATAAGATACCATTGGGACGATCTTGTCGCCGAGAAAGAGGAATATAACGGGCACCTTTGCGTTTTTTTTCAGGGATATGAACCCTTGATTCTGAAATTTTCAAGCGCGCAGTTTCGTCAGCTTCCACACGTGCGATTTCACTACGCGTCAACTGCCCAGAGCTAATAGGATCCAAACCTTTAATACCATGCGCAGCTTCACCATCTGCAATTGCTTTAACTTCCAACACATGCAATTTACAAAAATCTGCAATTTGATCAAAAGAAAGTGCGGTATTATCAACCAGCCAAACCGCCGTAGCTTTAGGCATCAAAAGTTGTGTTGCCATTTCTATTATCCTCTTGTTTGCCTTTTTTAAGGCAGATTACCACCCACTTTGGGAACTGAAGAGCTTTTCTTTCCCCTTAGTATATCAGTCCCTGCTCCCCCATTTTTATAAGAGCGAAACACGGAATAAATCATTTTTGCCATGAAATCACACCTCGTTATAGCCTGATTTTTAATGAACGACAAGAGCACCTGTCTTGTGATGATCTTCAAGAGAGTATCTTTACCTTTAACGTGAATTTTCTTATAAAGGGTTCGTGCGATTTCTTCATCCCATATTGCGGCGCATTTGCGGCATATTTGTTCTCTGAACAGGGGTGCTGGATCTACCTTGAAACTGAGAAAAAATCTTTCAAGCAAATAAGGGAAACCCCAAACAGAAAGAGAAGCTATGGCAGGACATTCACAATTTAAAAATATTATGCACCGTAAAGGGCGTCAAGACGCAATGCGCTCGAAAATATTTTCTAAACTTGCACGTGAAATTACAGTTGCAGCCAAACAAGGCGCTCCCGATCCTGCCATGAATCCACGCTTAAGGCTTGCTGTTCAAAATGCTAAAGCACAATCGATGCCAAAGGACAATATTGAGCGTGCCATTAAGAAAGCTTCAGGCGCTGATGTCGAACATTATGATGAAGTGCGCTATGAAGGATATGGTCCAGGGGGCGTTGCAGTCATTGTCGAAGCTTTAACCGATAACCGAAACCGTACCGCTTCAAATGTGCGCGCTGCCTTTACCAAATCGGGTGGAGCACTGGGAGAAACAGGTTCCGTAAGCTTTATGTTTAATCGGATTGGTGAGATCATCTATAAGTGTGAAGCAGGCACAGCCGACCATATCATGGATGCGGCAATCGAAGCGGGTGCTGAAGATGTGCAGTCAGAAGAAACAGGACACCACATTATCTGCGCATTTGAAGATATTGGCGAAGTTTCTAAAATATTGGAAGCAAAATTGGGCGAAGCAGAATCGATCAAAACTGTTTGGAAAGCAACCACTCTTGCACCCGTAGATGAAGAAAAAGCTTTATCGATTTTACGGCTCATCGCAACATTGGAAGAAGATGATGATGTGCAAAATGTTTATGCCAATTTTGATGTCAGCGATGAAATTTTAGCAAAACTCTCTGCATAAATTTCTCCAGAAAGTCACTCTCTCCTTAGGGTGTCACCTCTTTTTGTATCATTATCGATGGGCATAATCTTTTCTCTATGCCCTTTCTTTTGTACACCTCTTATCACAAACTTGCATAACTATTATCAACCTTGTTTTTGCACATGACAATCCCCCCCCCCTCGCTTTAAACGGGGGATCAAATGCGTGGTGCAAAAATACCCTCATGCACTTTCCACAAAACGCTCAAACGTAAATCTCTTAAAAATCCTTCCCTAAACATCAACACAAGCAGCAGCACAATGAAAGCAACGGCATCTTTACGTCATTATCGACGGGCATAATCTTTTCTCTATACCCTTCTTTTATACACCTCTTATCACAAACTTGCATAACTATTATCAACCTTGTTTTTGCACACGACAATCCCCCCCCTCGCTTTAAACGGGGGATCAAATGCGTGGTGCGAAAATACTCTCATGCACTTTCCACAAAACGCTCAAACGTAAATCTCTTAAGAAATCCTTCCCTAAAAAATTTTCATCAACACAAACAGCAGCACAACGAAAGCAACGGCATCTTTACGTCATCATCGACGGGCATAATCTTTTCTCTATGCCCTTTCTACAGCAGCACAGAATTTCAGAGCGATCAATCGACTTGTATAAGTCGATTGTAAAAACGCCCACTTACCACTTTTAAACCAAACACACACGTTTCCATGAACCTCACAACCGTTAAATAGCTCTTCATTTTATGAAACGATTATTTATTTCAACAACGGCGACCACGCTGGATCAGAGGCATCATTGGGTGTAGGCAATTGGCGTTCATTACGTCCAGTAATGTCAATTGTGTAAATTTTAGGTCCCATACCAGGATCTTGGCGGAAAAACATTAAGACACGACCATTGGGCGCCCACGTTGGTCCTTCATTGTGGAACCCTGTGGTTAAAATCCGCTCTCCTAGCCCATCAGGACGCATAACTCCGATGGAAAATTGTCCCTCAGACTGTTTTGTAAAAGCAATATAATCTCCACGCGGAGACCAAATGGGCGTAGAGTAACTGCCATCATTTGAAGAAATACGCTGAATATTGCTGCCATCAGCATTCATCGTGTAGATTTGTGGTTTTCCATTGCGGTCTGATGAAAAGACGATTTGTGTCCCATCTGGCGAATAAGAAGCCGATGTATCAATGGCTGAAGTTGTTGTGAGCCGCGTCATAGTGCGCGTTCGCAAATCCATGGTATAAAGATTTGCACTGCCATTATTTTGTAATAAACTCATAATCACTTTTTGCCCATCAGGAGAAAAACGCGGGGCAATTGTCATATTATCAAAGGCTCCGATCAATTCTCTTTGCCCCACTTCAAGTTGTTGAAGATAAACATGGGGCGTTTGTTTGTGCCCATAAGCCATATAAGTAATTTCTTGTCGCTTCGGTGAAAACCGCGGTGTCAGCACCAATTCACGACCTTTAGAAATATAAATCAAATTTGCGCCGTCTTGATCCATAATCGCTAAACGTTTAATACGTGCATTTCTGGGGCCCGTTTCATCGATAAAAACAATCCGCGTATCAAAATAACCACTTTCCCCTGTCATTTGACTGTAGACTTCATCTGCAATCATATGCGCAACACGCCGCCAACGTTCTGTGGCTGTATAAAAGCGCCGTCCTTTCAATTGCTTATGTCCAAAGACATCCCATAAACGAAAATCGACTCTCAATCGCCCGTCAGTTTCTCTTATCACTTGTCCTGTCACCAAACCTTGCACATTGGTTTTTTTCCAACCGAAAAAATTTGGCTCAATATCAGGGTTGGGGATTTGTTCAAAAAAAGATGCCTTGTTAAGCGGAGAAAAAAGTCCCGATCGTTCAAGATCAGCAGTCACAACAGCAGCTATTTTCTCTCCTATTGAATCATTGGAAAAAAAATCCGTAATTGCAATTGGAATGGGATTAAAGTCAGCACTTGAAATGGTACCTTTCAGTTGCGCATGTGCAAATGAAAAACTCGAAAGCCACAAACCTGCGGTGACAATAAACCAAGAAAAAAATGTGTATCTCGTTATAGCCATGGGAATGTATCCTTTTATTGGAGAGAAAATATATTTGCGTCTCATCGACTTATCTCTTGGAAGGGATCAACATTAAAATCGAAACCTTGCTTCCACAAATCATATTGATCGCGTGGGAGGTCTGCGTAAGGTTGGCACGAAAAAACAGCCGCATACACCTGCCTTGTCATAATAGCTTTCTGGCTCTCATCACCACTGAGTGGATCAATAATCGGATCTCCTACAACCATTCCATCGTAATTGAGAGAAAACCGTAAACGCACAACTGGACGATTTCTAAAATCTCCACCAAGAGCAACAAGCTTCAGCTTTCTTTGAATACACGCACCAGTGATGCTTACTAATGTTTGTGCTATTTTTGTAGCATCTTTAGTATTTTTTTGTCCACCAAAAGCTTCTGGTTTGCTGGAGCGTTTTGCTCCACCTCCTTGCGTGCGAGCATGATTAAGCAGATGTTTTTCTTCCATTGCTAAAACATGCTCAATTGTCTGCTCAGCTGTTTGTTGATTTTGTTTTTTTGCAGTCTGCGCATTTTGGTTTGCAAAATGTTTATCAGGTTTTGGCTTAACCTGCGGGAGAGGCAATTTTTCTGACAGCATTTTTTGGGGAGCTTGTTGATGTTCTGGTGTTTGTTCTACAGGCTTTTTTTGTATCATCGGAGCTGAATTTTGTGGTAATATCACCTCTTCATTTTTAAGCGTTTTTGGAGATGCCTTTGGCACAACAGACTCTATCACCTCGGGAACAAACTCTGCAGGCTCATCGGGAGCAACAGCTTCTGCAACCTCAGGAGCAAACTCTGCAGGTTCATCGGGAACAACAGCTTCTGTAACCTCGGGAGCAAACTCTGCAGGTTCATCGGGAACAACAGCTTCTGTAACCTCGGGAGCAGACTCTGCAGGCTCATCGGAAACAACAGATTCTGTAACCTCGGGAGCAGACTCTGCAGGCTCATCGGGGACAACAGATTCTGTAACCTCGGGAGCAGACTCTGTAGGCTCATCGGGGACAACAGCTTCTGCAACCTCGGGAGCAGAATCTGCAGGCTCATCGGGGACAACAGCTTCTGCAACCTCGGGAGCAGAATCTGCAGGCTCATCGGAAACAACAGATTCTGTAACCTCGGAAACAGGCTCTGCAGGCTCATCAGGGACAACAGCTTCTGCAACCTCGGAAACAGACTCTGCAGGCTCATCGGGGACAACAGCTTCTGTAACCTCGGGAGAAACTAAAGGTTCCTCTGTTGCGCGCTCCTCTCCTGATGACAAAGGCGTTGTCTCAACATTGCGTGGTTTTTCTTTCGGCATGAAGGGTGCAATACTATCGACCTGTCCATCTCCGAAATGATGAGCCTCTTCTTTTTCTTGTGGTTTATTGGTTGGTTTTACTGCAGAGATTGCCTGTACGGGTGCATCTAATGTCCCTTGTTGAGAAGAAAATTCTTGATCCAGAGGGGCAAAAATGATCGGAATTGCTTCCAATTGTTGTTGCTGTAAAGAGACAGAATCTGTAAAGTGCATAGCTCCCAAACTGAGAAGGGTTGTATGCACTCCAAGAGATAAAATCAAACCTCGTTTCATGCCATAATGAGAGTTTTTATTCATCTCCGTGCCTTGTGTTTTACTTTCAATGACTTGTCTGCGCTAAACTGGCTAAAGCAACCTGTGAAAACCCTGCTTTTTGAATATCTGCGAGCAATTTTAACACTTGTTGATATTCAACAGTCTTAGCAGCGCGCACAAAAATACGTTGTTTTTTTTGCGCAGGATCCGTCATTAATTTAGCCTTGAGCTGTGCAACCAAAGCCTCTGAGGTATCGTAATAATCTTGACCGATTGCCAAACGCCCTTGTGCATCAAGAGAAACCGTAAGTGGAGAGTCTTTCATTTGCACAGGTCCAGCTTGACTATGAGGCAAATCAAGAGGAACACCATTGACCAAAAGTGGCGCAGAAACCATGAAAATAATGAGCAAGACCAGCATAACATCAACAAAAGGCGTTACATTGATTTCGCTCATGAGTCTGTTGCGCGAACGAGACCGCCTGCGTGTATTTTTACGAGAAGAAGAAGCAACAAAAACGCCCATAAACGGCTCCTTTTTATAATATGGCTTCTATAATGATGAATGGGACGTACGTGTCTCATCAATGCGCCGTGATACAATTGTCGAAAATTCGTCAGCAAAATTTTCTATTTGTGTGATAATCTGTGCACTTTCATTAATCAGTTTATTATAGGCAATTACCGCTGGAATTGCTGCAAACAAACCGATAGCAGTAGCCAAAAGTGCCTCTGCAATACCTGGTGCGACAACTGCCAACGACGTATTTTGAGATGCTGAAATAGAAAGGAATGACCCCATAATGCCAACAACTGTTCCAAACAGCCCCACAAAAGGACCTGCCGACCCAAGTGTGGCTAAAAAGCTTAATTTTGATTCTATTTTTGCACTTTCCCGCTCTAAAATAAGATACATTGCTTTATCAATCCTATTTTGTAGACTTATTGATGTGTGAATTCCTTTTGCAAGGGATTTTTTCCACTCTGCCATTGCTGCCATAAAAACCGCTGAGATACTATTGGAACGTTGATTTTTACACGCTACATAGAGTTCTTCTAGAGGCACACCTGACCAAAATGTCCGTTCAAATTGTTTTATTTCACGTCGTATTTTTCGATAGGTCAATATTTTATCAAAAATAATTGCCCAGCTCCATATAGAAGCCAAAAACAATCCCACCATAACAGCTTTTACAGCCCAACTGGCTTGCAAAAACAAGCTGAACACTCCAATTGCATCAGGGCTCGTTAATTCTGTACTCGGCATCATTTTGTCCCTCTCACTGAAAAATTTATCGATCAAAATTCAATAAAAAGTTTATTTTTAGAGCTTATTTTATAAATCTATAAACTTAAGAAAGCAAATTTCAGTTTTTTTTACGAACAAACCCACCCTATCCGTATTTTTTCACTCAGAGCATTTTTCAGCAAAAAATTAAGCAAGAAGTGTTGAAAAAAGCCCTTGAGGCAAACGCCGTGGTTTGCCTTCTTCATTTATGAGAGCAACCTCAACCTTCGCAGCAGCCAACATGATATTATCACGTAAAATAGATTGCCCCATAAAAAAGCGTGCCCCTTGGATGTGGTTTATCTGCGTTTTAACTGTTAAAAGATTATCAAGCTGTGCTGGTCGAGAAAAATTGATTTCGATATGGCGCACAACAAAAAACAGTTTTTCCCCCTGAGCACCTGACGCTAACAACTTGTTATTAAATCCCGTATCCCGCAAAAATTCTGAACGACCGCGTTCAAAAAATTCTAGATATCGTGCATGGTAAACCACGCCAGAAAAATCTGTATCGGCAACATAAACGCGTACTTGTAAATTATTGACATAGTCATAATCATAATCATTTTTGAAAGAAGTTGTCTCAGTCATCTTCTGCGTCCCATAAAGTTGCCTGTAATTGAGAATTATTTTTTATATGAGACATTTGAGCGTTTTTTTGTGTTGAAATCGTGGAATCTGGAGCACAAAGTCCTAAATGGGACCAAGCTTTTTCTGTGAGCACTCGTCCACGAGCAGTTCGTTGAATAAAGCCTTGTTGCAGCAGATAGGGTTCAGTAATATCTTCGATGGCATCACGTGCTTCTGATAAAGCAGCAGCGATGGTTTCAATGCCCACAGGACCGCCTAAAAAAGTTTCTGCAATAAGCAGCAAATAGCGACGATCCAATGGATCGAGACCCAAATGATCAACTTCAAGACGAGAAAGAGCTTCATCAGCCAATCTGCGATCAATTTTTTCCACCTTTTTGACCAAGGCAAAATCACACACGCGCCGTAAAAGCCGTCCTGCAATCCGTGGGGTACCGCGTGCACGACGTGCAATTTCATGGGCACCATCATCACTAATTTGTACTGAAAAAAGGCGAGCATTGCGTCGAACGATATATTCTAACTCTTCAATAGTATAGAAATTCAATCGAATAGGGATGCCAAAACGGTCGCGCAATGGTGTTGTCAAGAGCCCCAACCGTGTGGTTGCTGCAACCAAGGTAAATTTAGCTAAATCGATTTTCACTGAGCGTGCTGCAGGTCCCTCACCAATGATAAGGTCAAGCTGATAATCCTCCATGGCTGGATAAAGAATTTCTTCAATCGATGAATTTAAACGATGAATTTCATCAATAAACAAAACATCGCGTTCTTCCAGATTGGTTAAGAGAGCAGCTAAATCTCCTGATTTGGCAATAACGGGACCTGAGGTAGAGCGAAAATTAACCCCCAATTCTTTTGCCATAATCTGTGAAAGCGTTGTTTTTCCTAAACCAGGAGGACCAACAAACAAAACATGATCGAGCGCTTCTTTGCGCGTTTTTGCCGCTTCGATAAATATTTTTAAATTTGCACGCGCGGCTTCTTGACCAATAAAGTCATCAAGCACTTGTGGTCTTAAGGAGCGATCTGGGTCGCTTGGAAAGGAAGCGCCACTCAAAAGGCGCTGATCTTCATCTTTATTCATTGTGACCTTGTGCTAAGTGGGAGAGAAAGCAATTTGAGGCTCTGACGAATAAGCAATGCAGAAGAAATGGTTTGTCCTTCATCTTCAAGAGCTTTCTTTGCTGAAGCAAGAGCACTTGCTGCTTGATCGCGTTCAAAACCGAGCTTGACCAAAGCTGCCAGTGCATCATGGACAGGTTGATCGGCTGTTTCCAAATGGGGGCTTGGAGCAGAATAAAATGCGTTGTTAGAAAATGCGTTGTTGTTGGATGGCAATGTTTTACTTTTGAGTTCTCTGACAATTCTTTCACTGACTTTTTTCCCAATTCCTGGGACACGGCTTATCATGACAGTATCGTTTAATGCAATCGCTTGTGCCAGTTCATTTGGCGATAAAATGCCCAAAACTGCCAAAGCAACTTTTGCTCCCACTCCAGGGACATTTTGCAAAAAACAAAACCATTCCTGCTCATCTTTTGTGGCAAAGCCAAACAAGCGGATAGCCTCTTCACGCACGTGCGTTTCAATAAACAGGCTTAAACTTTCCCCCACAGCTGGTAAAGAAGGAAAAAGCCGATTTGACACAAAAACAATATAGCCCACACCCTGCACATTCAAAATAATATGATCATCAAAGACATGCTCAAGAATACCCTTTAACTTACCGATCATACCGTAACTCCTAAATGAGAAGGGAGCTTTACATTGTGGGTTGTCTGGCGGTGGGTTGTATGACAAAGAGCCAGTGCCAGCGCATCAGCTGCATCACTGCTATCGAATTCAGCCCGTGGAAGCAACACTTTCACCATCATGTGAATTTGTTCTTTATCGCCATGCCCAACGCCAATAACTGATTTTTTTACTGTGTTTGGAGCATATTCAAAAACAGGCAAATTTGCTTGCGCTGGCACAAGGAGTGCAACAGCACGCGCCTGACCAAGTTTTAAAGTTGCCGTAGCGTTTTTGTTGACAAAGACATGTTCTACAGCGGCTTCATGGGGCATAAATTGATGCAAAATTTCGGAAAGTCCTCTATAAAGCTGGCACAATCTGGAAGCAAGATCGCGCTGTGCATCAGAAGAGACGGTACCTGCTGCAACAAATTGTAAACGATTGCCAGAAAAGTCGATCACTCCCCATCCCGTTCGCCGTAATCCGGGATCAATGCCTATAATACGAATCGTTTCTGCCATAAGGGTTAATCTATGCTATTTTTCTGCTTTTGCCTAGACACTGAACTTAAAGTAAAGAAAACAAAAGCAAAGCGCAAAATATGAAAAAAAGCGTGAGAAAAATTTAGAAAAAAGCGCCTCATAGAGGAAGGATGGCATAAAAGCGGAAGACAGCAACAAGGCGGGAGGTAGCAGCAGGAAGGTAGCAGCAGGAAGGTAGCAGCAGGAAGGTAGCAGCAGGAAGGTAGCAGCAGGAAGGTAGAAAAAATGAAATTTTAAATTTTCTAAGAACGTTTAAAAGCAGTTTTAAGCATTTCGATTTGTTTATTCACGGGATTGTCATCTTCCAACATGTGGGAAGATGGTTGCTCTTTTCTATAGTTCATATACTGCATTCGCTCTTCCAGACGAAGTGAACGGGTAACAAAGTGACGAAAAGTTTCTGGCAATTCTTGCCAATATGTGCTTTCAAATTTAAGCGTTGGCGTATACCGTGATACTTTAACGATCTCCTTTTGTATTTGTTCTGGAGACATTTCTCCTTCACGTTCTGCGCGAAGAAGGAGAAGTTGAGAAGCGATTTGCATAAGCCGTGTACTCAAATAGGTTGCTTCTTTTGCATAAAGTGCAGCAACTTCTGCTGACACAGAGCGTGTCACTAATGTTCCTTCTGTGTCAATATAAACTGCTGTCTCTTCGATCAGCGTCATTGTCTCCTCGTAGAGACGGTTGAAAGCACTCTCAAAAGCATCGTGCTCAATCATGATAATGGGTTCATCATACGGACATTTATATGCGCTCACGCTTTTATACTCCAATATCAGCACAAAAATTATAAAACTCAACGAATAGAGAGTTAAAAAGTTTCTTTTGTGCTAGATAAAATGCCTTATTAAAATTGAGTACCTCTTTTAAAACACTGACGCAACGTGCTTTTTACGTTAGGGTTAATACGTCATAAGGTGTTTTTATAAACTCACTGGTTTTTTTACACAAGCCCGCTCAAAGAGTTGGCGTTTTTCACAATAAAAAGCGACCCAGAATTGTATCGCAATACCACTTATAATCAAGAGGCTATCTAACAAAAATGTTCCCGTCATTACTGTTTTTAAAACTTGCCCAAACATCGCAAAGACGGTTCCCGTTACAAAAACGGGTAAACTATGCTTGCCTAAGATTGCTAAGGGGTGCCGTGGTGAAACACAAAACCACTTATGCACACGCGGTAAGCAAAGAATAAGGGATGATAACGCAATAATATGGAGTAAACGAGGCAAACTTAAAAATGTTTTATTAAAGTTAACCAGTGGAGAAGACCACTGCAGCCACCCCAACACGCCCCACCAGCTTAAACGAACCCATAGCAGCGAAAACAGAAGATACGCAGCTGATAAAATAACCAACAAAGGCTGGCAAACGATTGTTTTTCCTGATTTAAGAGATAAAGTGCTCACCAGCCCTATAACAAAAAGGAATTGCCATGACAAAGGGTTTAAAAACCACTTCCCCTGTATTGGATAAGAAGGAGGAGCAATTTTATAAATTCCGCATATCAAATACAGCAGGAACGACCCCAAAAGCAGAAACCCTTTCTGCCTGCAACTCAAATAAAGCGCAAAAGGAGCAAAAATCATTAAAACAATATAAAGTGGAAGAATATTATTATATCCCAATTGGTGCCCAAGGCTCAGGGTGCTAAAAAATGCGACAATGGGCTGTGTTACAAATAACCCCACATTATTCATCCATAGCAGTTTTTCTACATGCCACAATAAAAAAGCACCTAAAAAAAGACTTAACGTTGCAAAGGTGGTAAAAAGATATGCCCCATACAGTTGAAAAGCCCTGTACCAAAGTTTGCGTACAATAAAAGAAAAAGGTTTTCCATGTAAACGTATACGAAAACTGAGCCCAAGAGAGACACCTGAAAGCAAAACAAATATTTCTGCTGAATCGGAAAAACCAAAATGCTTATGTGTTATATACTCATACAAAGTTCCAGGAATATGATTGATGAAAATTGTCAACAAAGCTAAAGAACGAAAAACATCAATGCGTGTATCACGGTTAGAAATGTGCATATCATGGTTAAAAGCACCGTGGTATCCCATAAATTGACCCCCATCAGTCATAATTTGGAATATATTTTAGCAAACAGTGCTTCATAAGACGAATTTTTTCTTACAGTCAAGGATTTTGTATGACACAACAAAACAATAAACCAATTGAGCCCTATCTTTTTCCTCAATTGATTTTGACATTAGATGTTCGACGTACTTTAGACCCTGCTTTTTTGCGTCAAATCATGCAAACAGCGTCTTTTGCCAGCGTTATCCTTTACGATTCCCACGGCGTTAAAGATGATAACGCTTTTTTACAAAAACAAGCGCAAATTTACGCCAAAGATATTCAATATAATGGCGCCGCACTTCTCATTTCTGGTGAGAGACGCATTGCTGAACGGATAAAAGCTGATGGTTTGCATCTAGAGAATGATCTTCACGCTCTTGCAAATCTCAACAATCAGGATAAGGAACAAAAAATTAAAGGTTTTGGAAATTTACGTAATCGCCATTGTGCAATGATTGCTGCTGAATCTGGCGCTGATTATCTGTTTTTTGGCAAATTAGGCGCTGATAAAAAACCCCACGCGCACCCCCGCAATATCCAATTAGCGCAATGGTGGGCAGAAATTATGGAGATCCCTGCTGTTCTCCAAGCAGGAAGTGATTTTGCCGCTTTTGAAGAGGTAATAAAAGTGGGATGTGAATTTATTGCCGTTGAAGAAATGCTTTTTGCACACGATAATTCTTTACGCGCGCTTGATATGATGAAAGAAAAATGTAAAAATTCTCCCTTGTTGATGGGAAGGGGATATCACCCATGATAAAGAGAGGTGTCAGACTGCACATTCTGATGAGGATGTGGTTTGTGGTTGTTGTTACAAGTTTTCCTGTAACCACTGCTGCAATGTCAAATTTTGAGCGTTCTTTCAATACCATTCAAGATACATCAAATACTAACAAGCCTTTTCAGCCCCTAAAAGCTGGACAATACGATCAAGCTTATGACTATTACATCCAAGGCTATTATTTAAAAGCTTTCCGTGAAGCGCTCAAGCGCGCTGAAAAAAATGACCCCTTCGCACAAACCTTGGTTGCACGAATTTATATGGAAGGATGTGCTGTTCCTATTGATGGAGCACGCGCTGCTTTGTGGTTTGGGCGTGCAGCAAAACAAGGTGAACCACAAGCGCAACTGCGCTATGGTCTCATGTTGTTTGATGGTCATTTTATTACACAAAATAAAAAACTTGGTGAAGAATTTATTCGCAAATCTGCAGAAGCTGATGTGAAAGAAGCCTATTTTTATTATGGACAACTGCTTCTTTACAAAGCCTTGCAAGAAAAGCAAGCTCTTGCAGGTGTCTCTTCCCCAACCCGCGAAACTGAAGCAATTGAACACGCATTAAAATGGTTCTTAAAAGGTGCAGCTCTTGGTGATTCTGAAGCTGCTTTTGCAGCTGCAAAGGTTCTCTCTTTGGGAACTTTAACACGACCAAAGGACGATCGTAATGCGCGCAAACTTATGGAGATTGCGGCTCAAAATAACCATTTCATGGCTCAAATTCTTTTAGCCCAATGGCTTGTGCAAGGTCGTGGAGGCAAGCCTGATTTTCAACGTGCATTTCATTTGCTCCTCACCAATGCCATCAACATGATCCCACCAGCACAAATTGCTCTTGCAAGACTGTATCGGGATGGAATAGGAACAAAAGGCGATATTATAACTGCCGCAGCATGGTATATGGTTGCACAACAAGCAAAAATGCAAGCGCCTGACCTTGAAATGATGCTCCAAGGTATGAGTAGCACACAATTGGAAGAAGCGCGCAAAGTAGCAATAAAACACCTTCCTTTTCTTTAAATATATGTTTAATAAAAAGGCGCGTTTTACTATAAACACATCAATTTTCATAAAAATCTTTTGGAAACTTTTAAAAGACTTGCGTCTCAATGATTTTTATGGTCTTGCAAAAAGCAAACAGATGAGGATACACAAAAATTCTTTTTAAGCTTTTTTCTCTGCAAAGACAGTGTAACTCTCTCGTGCAAAACAACTATAGAAAGCTCTTTTTGCAAGAACGAAATTTGGATATAAACTATGAAAATTAATGGCAATGAAATTCGACCTGGTAATGTGATAGAGCATCAAGGAGGTTTATGGGTAGCTGTTAAATGCAATGCTGTAAAACCAGGAAAAGGGGGAGCATTTAATCAAGTTGAAATGAAGAATGTGATTGATGGTACAAAACTCAATGAACGGTTTCGTGCTGCCGAAACTGTTGAAAGAGTGCGCCTTGAACAAAAAGATTTTACTTTCCTCTATCAACAAGGTGACGCTTTGGTTTTTATGGACTCACAATCCTATGAGCAACTTGAATTACAAAAAGATTTTGTTGGTGAGCGCGCTGCTTTTTTGCAAGATGGCATGACAGTAACCGTTGAACTTTATCAAGAAAAACCCATTGGCATATCGCTTCCCGACCAAGTCATTGTAACAATTGCTGAGGCTGATCCTGCAATTAAAGGACAAACGGTCACGTCCTCTTATAAACCAGCAATTCTTGAAAATGGCATTCGTATTCTTGTGCCACCTTTTATCAATGCTGGTGAACGTGTCATTGTCGACACCAATGAACTGATTTATTTGCGCCGCGCAAACGAAAAAGATAAATAAAATAAAGAGATAAAATATGGCTCATTCTGCAATAATGAATGTCATGGTGCAAGCTGCAATGAAAGCGGGACGCTCTCTGATACGCGATTATGGTGAAGTGCAAAACTTACAGGTATCCTTGAAAGGACCTGCAGATTATGTCAGCCAAGCAGATCGCAAAGCTGAAAAAATTATTTTCCATGAATTGAGTAAAGCACGACCAAAATTTAGCTTTCTGATGGAAGAATCGGAAGAAATTATTGGAGAAGATTCTCAGCACCGTTTTATTGTCGATCCTTTGGATGGAACAACGAATTTTTTACATGGCATTCCTTTTTTTGCTGTCTCAATTGCTTTAGAGAGTCAAGGACAGATTGTTGCTGGTGTGATCTATAATCCTGTCAGTGATGAGCTTTTTACTGCTGAACGAGGGGGCGGTGCTTTCTTCAATGACAGACGTTGCCGTGTTTCTGCACGACGCAAATTAGAAGATTGTGTCATTGCCACAGGAATGCCCCATTTAAACCGTCCTCATCATGGGGCATATTTAATCGAATTGCGCAATGTCATGGCTGAGGTTGCTGGAATTCGGCGTTTTGGAGCTGCGGCTCTTGATTTGGCTTATGTCGCGGCTGGGCGAACAGATGGATTTTGGGAAGATAATCTTCAAATTTGGGATATGGCTGCTGGAATGCTAATCGTGCGTGAAGCTGGTGGTTTTGTCACAGATAAAGAAGGTGGGAACGATATATTTGGCAAAAAAAATATCATCGCTGGCAATGAACGCATCCGAATCAAATTAGAAAAAACACTCAAAAAAGGCATCTAGCCCTCAAAACAGCTTATTTGAGAAACAAGCTATATTGAGGGAAGTTTTTTGTATATTTCTTGAACCCAGCGACGATGAATGGCAATAAATTTAAGAAGAAATTGCCAATTTGGAAATATTGCTAATATTGCCAACACTGCTAATATTGCCAACACTGCTAACATTGATTGACGACAGCTTACTCGGGTGCGAATTGTAATTTTGCTAAATTTGCATAAACTCCCTCTTGTGCAACAAGTTGTGCATGGGTTCCTTCTTCAACAAGAACACCTTTATCCATCACAAGAATGCGATCTGCTTTTAAAACCGTTGCCAAACGGTGGGCAATCACCAATGTTGTTCGGTTTTGCATCAGCCCTTCTAGCGCTTCTTGCACTAATTTTTCACTGTGCGCATCTAAAGCAGATGTTGCTTCATCCAGCAACAAAAGGGGAGCATTTTTTAAAATCGCTCGTGCAATACCAATGCGTTGTTTTTGCCCCCCCGAAAGCATGATACCGCGTTCTCCCACTTCAGTGTTAAAGCCTTGTGGTAAAGCTTCGATAAATTCAAGTGCATTGGCTGTTTTTGCTGCAGCAATGACTTGTTCTTCATTGACATTTTCGCTTCCAAAAGCAATATTATCGCGTAACGTGCCATCAAAAATAGCAACATCTTGCGGAACATAAGAAATTGCGCTGCGTAAATCATGAAGAGCAAGGCGATTAATCTCCATGCCATCAAGCTGGATTTTACCGCTGGTCGGATCATAAAAGCGAAGAATCAAAGAAAAAATGGTACTTTTCCCTGCCCCCGAAGCACCAACAAAAGCAACAGTTTCGCCTGCTTTCACAGAAAAGG
This sequence comes from Bartonella propinqua, assembly GCF_047263965.1. Classification (NCBI taxonomy): domain Bacteria; kingdom Pseudomonadati; phylum Pseudomonadota; class Alphaproteobacteria; order Hyphomicrobiales; family Bartonellaceae; genus Bartonella; species Bartonella propinqua. Next base: position 241,516 of record NZ_JBLEBK010000002.1, read on the forward strand.
AAAGAGAGCGTAAAATCTTTTCTTTTGGTCTAGAAGGATAGGTAAAATCAACCTGATTAAAAACGATTGCTCCTTGAACAGGTTGTGCCAATGGTGCAGGCACTTTTGGAACCAAAATTGTGGGCTGTTGTTGCAATAATTCGGCAAGCCGTTCCGCAGCACCTGCTGCTTGTATTAATTCTGCACCAAGTTCTGATAACTGCGCAAAAGTTGAAGCTCCAAAAACTGCATAGAGGACAAATTGACCTAAGGCACCGCCTGACATGGTGCCATTGAGCACATCATGGGATCCAATCCACAAAACAGCAACAACGCTACTAAAAACCAGAAAAATCGCAAAACCTGTAAAAAAAGAACGTAAGGTTACGCAAGAGCGTGCTGTTTGAAAGGCACGCTCCACCAGCTCTGAAAAACGTGCAGAAATGTGTTTTTCAGCAGTAAAAGCTTGCACAGTGCGCATAGCGCTTACTTGTTCTGTTGCCAAGGCATGAGCATCTGCCAAACGATCTTGCGCAGCGCGTGTACGTTTGCGAACCTTGCGCCCAAAAATAACCAAGGGAATGGCAACAAAGGGGATAGCAAACAGAACAAGCAAAGATAATTTAGCATTTGTGATAACCATCATCACAACTGCTCCAATCACCACAATGAGATGACGCAAAGCTGTAGACGCGGTTGAACCAACTGCCAATTTTATTTGAGTCGTATCTGTTAAAAGCCGCGAAACAATTTCACCAGAATGGGACTGATCAAAAAAAGCAGGAGAAAGTTGCGTGACATGTGCAAAAACATCGCGTCGTAAATCAGCAACAATCCGCTCACCCAACGTGATAACACAATAGTAACGGCAAGCCGAAGCAAGTGCGAGAAGCAAAGCGAGTACAAACAAAATACCGAAGTAAAAATTGATATTGCCCTGATTCGAAGCAGAAAAACCGTGATCGAGCATTTGGCGAATAGCAACAGGCAAAGCCAGTGTAACAAGGGCAGCAACAAACAAAGCCAAAAAAGCAAAGATAATGAGCCAGCGATAGCGCAAAATATAAGGAAAAAAACTTGAAAGAACCGAGAATGAAGGTTTCGTATGAGAAGAATTTGCAGATTTTTCTGAATGATTAAAGAGCTTCATGGAATCTCGCTTATATATTAGATATTAGATTGTTATAACTCTGATGCAGTGGTACATCTTGGACACTTGTTTTTTTATGCGTGCTCAGTTATAGAGAAAAAACTTTAATAAATTTATCAAAAAGACGAAAAAAGCGCACTTAAAAAATAGAGCATGTGCCACTTCGTTATATATATGAAAGCAGAGAGTTTGCCACATGAAACCGAATATTCATCCTGACTATCACAAAATTACCGTTGTTATGACGGATGGTACCCAATATACAACACGCTCTACTTGGGGAAAAGAAGGGGACACCCTTAATCTGGATATTGATCCAAGAACGCATCCAGCGTGGACAGGAGGGTCTCAAACATTGGTGGATCGTGGTGGACGCGTTTCTAAATTTAAAAATCGTTTCGGTAATCTGGGTATTTAAAATCCTATTTCTCATTGTAAATCGCGACAAAACCACTGGAAAAACAGATTGGTTATTGAGGGGTGTTTCATTTATTTTCGCTGGGTGAATTTGGAAATTAAGGCAGAAAAAAGAGATTTTTATGTTGATCTCCATCTTCACCACAACACTCGGATTATAAGAAAAATGAAGTACAATGGAACTTTTGAGAACTTAACACAAATAGTTCGCAAAGCTGGAATATAAAATTACGAAAAGTAATTGACATAGCAATGGGCAGTGTCAGATCAAAACTCTCAAGAGAGCAGTCATTAACCGGTATGAATCAACAGGGACAATCCACTTCCAAGGCGAAAAAAACGCCAAAGAAAAGCTAAAAGCAGACTTACGTGAACATATAGAGAGAACTCTATCAGCTACTATATCTGAACCTCCCAAAGCTTCTGTACCTGAATTTCCTCCAGTAAAAGACAAAATTTTTATGTCCATGGTTATGATTCCACTGCTCAGGAACAACTTGAGCTTATCATTCACAAGCTTGGACTTGAGCCATATGTTCTGCAAAATGGTAGCAATGGTAGTTTAACTATTATTGAAGCTTTGGAAAAAGAAATTTGTACGCAAGATAATTCTGCTAAGTTTGGTATTGTTCTCCTTACACCCGATGACATGGGTTACGCTAAATCTGCTGGTGAAAAAGAAATTCAACCTCGTGCTCGACAAAATGTTGTTTTTGAAATGGGAATGTTAATTGCCGCGCTTACACGTAAAAATGTTGCCATTCTAAAAAAACAAAGCCTTGAAATTCCTTCAGATGCGAGCGGAATTATATACATTCCTTTCAATGACCACGTAAAAGAGACGCTTCCACAACTTGTTAAACATCTACAATCTTCAGGATTTGTTTTCAAAACAGAAGTGCTTACTAATTGTATTTAAATAAAAGCTAAGAAGCAAATTACTTAGCCCTTCTCAAAAATCCTAATTTACACTTTTACTTTCTCAAATCTGACATTTTTAACTCTCAAAATCCTATCCTCAAAAGACTCTTATTGAGAAATAAAAGATTGTTCTATACAATTTTCTAAGAAAGCTTCTAAGAGAGAAAGTAAATTTTATCAATAAACCTCTCCCTATTGATAATGCTCTTCTCTGCTACCATGGAAGCCTTTCCCCTCTTTTAAAATAGCTATCCATTCTTTGAAAATTATTTTCAGGTCTGCATTTTGTAAAAAAAGAAAAACTTCACATCCTTGCCCTTTTTGCTCATATCTTTTCCTCCCCGTTAAAATTTTTTATGTTCAATTTCATGGAAGACATGCCTTTAAAATTAACCTGCTTTTGGCAGCATCTTTAAAGGGTCTACCCAGTGTTATCGTTTGCACTTAATCATATTGAAAACAATCATTGACAAAAAGCTCACTCCTTGCCAGCCCAGACACAAAGACTGTGGCAAACGAAAATATACTGGCAGGGAAATTTTTAAAATAACTCCATCTTTTTTCGTAAATTAACATTCAGCTTCTATCTGCAAATCAATATTACATCTCAGTATAAATTACGCGCTTCAAACCAGTCATCAAATGGTTCATTTCTTTGCGCCCTAACCCGAGTTTTACGTATAAAGTTGAAAATTTACGTGCCAAATTGAGAGTGATATATCGTAAACATCTATTTAACGCACGGCTGAAACAGGCACATTGTCCCCATTTGAGAAAAAATATGAAGCGCAAAGATATAAACCAGCGCCCAATTTTGTCATTTTCATTTCAGCGAGCTTCTTAGAGTTCTGGCTTTTCAGCTTTTCAGCTTTTCAGCTTTTCAGCTTTTCAGCTTTTCAGCTTTTCAGCTTTTCAGCTTTTCAGCTTTTCAGCTTTTCAGCTTTTCAGCTTTTCAGCTTTTCAGCTTTTCAGCTTTTCAGCTTTTC